>NZ_JBIARH010000026.1:0-112886 GCF_042889785.1 Streptomyces sp. NPDC002476
GGACCAGCGCGCGGCGTCGGATGTGGTGCATCGCAAGGCGGAGGGGCGTCCGCATACTGGACGTATGCGGACGTTCCGACAACGCGGCGAGGTGCCGCAGCTGTCGTCGCGCGCCTGCCAGGGATTACGGGACAGCCCTTAACCTGACCGGGGAGGACTTCTGCAACAAGCCCGACTAGCCGGGCAAGCCGAACACTCCGAACAAAGAGGGAGATCATGACCGATACCCCAGTTCGCCGCCTGAACGACGGCCGCGCCATTCCCGCCGTCGGACTCGGTACCTGGCCCCTGGACGACGACGCGGCGGAGCGGGCCGTCGCCGGCGCCCTGGGCCTCGGGTACCGGCTGGTCGACACGGCGCTGAACTACCGCAACGAGACGGGCACCGGCCGCGGGATCGCCCGCAGCGGCGTGCCGAGGGAGGACGTCTTCGTCACGACCAAGGTTCCGGGTCGCCACCACGGCTACGAGCAGACGCTGACGTCGTTCGAGGAATCACGGCGCAATCTCGGGCTGGAGTACGTGGATCTGTACCTCGTTCACTGGCCGCTGCCCCGCCTCGATCTGTACGTCGACACCTGGAAGGCGTTGATCCGGCTCCGCGAGGACGGGCTGGTGCGTTCGATCGGCGTCTCCAACTTCACCGCGGACCAGATCGACCGGCTGGAGCGGGAGACGGGGGTGCTGCCGGCCGTCAACCAGATCGAGATGCACCCGCGTCTCCCGCAGGACGAGTTGCGGTCCGTGCACGCCGCGAAGGGCATCGTCACGGAGAGCTGGAGCCCGCTCGCCCGCGGCCGGGGCGTGCTCACCGACCCGGAGGTGGTCGCCGTCGCGGAGACGCACGGCGTGACTCCCGGTCAGGTCGTACTGCGCTGGCACACCCAGCTCGGTGCCGTACCGATCCCGAAATCGGCAGATCCGGGACGGCAGCACGAGAACCTGGACCTGTTCGGATTCGAACTCACCGCAGACGAGCTGGCCCGCGTCTCCGCCGGGCCGCAGCGGCGCTACGGAGGGGACCCCGAGGTCCACGAGGAGTTCTGAGGAGCCGGGAACCGGGCCGGGCGGCGGCGCCGCGGTACGCCGAGAGGCCCGGGGAACTCCGGGCGGGCGCGCCGACGCCGGTTCACCGAGGCCGGGTCACCGGCATCGGCATCACCGCGAGCGCGGGGTGACTTCCGCCATCCGGGACCAGCCCTCGCCCGGCACCTCGACGTTGATGATCTCCGGCGTCACCGCGACCAGATCGGCCATCCGGTCCATCGCGGCCGTGAAGTGCTCCGACTTCACATGGGCCTCCCCGGCCTCGGGGGAGGCGAACGCCTCCAGCAGGACGAACTGGTCCGGGTTCTCGACGCTGGTCGACCACTCGAAGAACACGTTGCCCGGCTCAGCCCGGGTGGCGCGGGTGAAGTCCTCGACAGCGGGAAGCCAGTTGTCGCGCTCGTCGCTGCGCACGGTGAATTTCACGGCGATAAAGATCATGACATCATGTTCGCATACGTTAATCGGCATCACCCCCTCGGGCGCGGCCGGGCGAGGCGTCACGGTCAGGCGAGGCGTCCCGGCCGGACGAGGCAACCCGGTCCGGCAGACTCCACGGCCGGGCGGGGCGGCATCCCGCCCGCATCCGCCGTCGCGGTCAGCCGCTCCCTTCCGGCCTGCCCCGCCAGTCCTGCCTTTCCAGGAGGCGGCCCGTGGGTTCGGCGAGGACACCGTTCGCCGCGATCCGCGCACCGCGCAGCCAGGTCGACCGCACGACGCCGTGCAGAGTCCTGCCCGCGTAGGCGGTGACCTGGTTGCGGTGGAACAGCTCGGCGGGGTCGACGGTGAAGGTCTCGTCCGGGGCGAGCACCGCGAAGTCGGCATCGCGGCCCGGCTCGATCGCGCCCTTGCGGGTCAGCCCGGCCAGCTCGGCGGGGGCGGCCGACATCCAGCGGGCCACGTCGTCGAGCGAATGGCCCCGCCTGCGGGCCTCGGTCCAGATGACGGGGAGGCCCAGCTGGAGGGAGGAGATACCGCCCCACGCGGAGGCGAAGTCCGGGGTCTTGAGGTCGGCGGTGCACGGCGAGTGGTCGGACACCACGCAGTCGATCGTCCCGTCGGCCAGCCCCGCCCACAGCGCGTCCCGGTTGGCGGCCTCCCGGATCGGGGGGCAGCACTTGAACTCCGTCGCGCCGTCCGGGACTTCCTCGGCGGTGAGGGTGAGGAAGTGCGGGCACGACTCGACGGTGACCCGCACGCCGTCGCGCCGGGCGGCGGCGATCATCGGCAGCGCGTCGGCGGAGGACAGATGAAGGACATGGACCCGGGCGTCGAACCGCCGCGCGCAGGCGATGAGCGCCTCGATCGCGGTGTTCTCGGCGTCGCGGGGCCGCGAGGCCAGGAAATCGGCATACGCGGGGCCGCCGCGCATCGGGGCGGCGGCCAGGTGGCGCGAGTCCTCGGCGTGCACGATGAGCAGGCCGCCGAAGCCGGCGATCTCGGCCAGGGAGCGGGCCAGCTGCTCCTGGCCGAGCTCCGGGAACTCGTCGACGCCGGAGGGTGAGAGGAAGCACTTGAACCCGAAGACCCCGGCTTCGTGCAGCGGGCGCAGGTCCTGCACGTTGGACGGGACGGCCCCACCCCAGAACCCGGTGTCGACGTGCACCTCGGGCGCGGCCACCCGCCGTTTGGTGCGCAGGTGCCCGACGGTGGTGGTCGGCGGGAGGGAGTTGAGCGGCATGTCGATCAGGGTGGTGATGCCGCCCGCCGCCGCGGCCCGGGTGGCGGTGCGAAAGCCCTCCCACTCGGTACGGCCGGGATCGTTCACATGGACGTGCGTGTCGACCAGTCCGGGCAGCAGGACATCGTCGCCGAGGTCCTCCAGCCGGGCACCGACGGGCACTTCGGCGTCGTGAGGCAGGACGGCGTCGATGGTCCCGTCGGAGACGGCGACCGACGCAGGACGCGTCCCGTCCGGGGTCACGACGCGCGTCGAGCGCAGTACCAGATTCACGTCCGCCTTCACGCCCGCACCGGACACCCGTGCTCCTCACTTCTCGCTCCGGCCCGGCTCCGGCACGGTCACGCCCACCTCCGGCCCGGCTCGGCTCCGACCCCACGGCCACCAAGAAATTCAACGAACCGTTGAAGGAGTCTTCACGCGGGATCCGACCCCGTCAAGACCCTCCCCCGCCGCACGCGTCGGCCACCACCCTCACGCCCGCCGCCCCCTAGCATTTCCGCGCGTCGGAACATATGTCCCGGAAGGCGGAACACCTCGCGGCGCGAACGGAACGACCGCACCACCACCCCACCGCAGCCGCGAGACCGGGGCAAACGGGCTCTGACCGGCCAGGACGCCGCACCGGGAGCGGTGGGCCGATCGGGGGCCGCCCGGTAGGCTGCGGGGTGCCTCGCCCGGGCGGGGCACCCGCTTTTCCGTCCCGAAAGGACCGTTGACGTGCCGTCGCCCCACGCCAGCACATCCGACTCCAAGCCCGCCGCCTCCAGCGGCGGCGTGCAGTCCCTCGAACGCGCCTTCGATCTGCTGGAGCGGATGGCCGATGCCGGGGGCGAGGTCGGGCTGAGCGAGCTCTCCGCGAGCAGCGGACTGCCGCTGCCGACGATCCACCGGCTGGTCCGCACGCTGGTCCTCTGCGGATACGTGCGCCAGCAGCCGAACCGGCGGTACGCGCTCGGCCCCCGGCTGATCCGGCTCGGCGAGTCCGCGTCCCGGCTGCTCGGCACCTGGGCCCGCCCGTATCTCGCCCGGCTGGTCGAGGAGACCGGCGAGACCGCGAACATGGCGATGCTCGACGGCGACGAGGTCGTGTACGTGGCTCAGGTGCCGTCCAAGCACTCGATGCGCATGTTCACCGAGGTCGGCCGACGTGTGCTCCCCCACTCCACGGGCGTCGGCAAGGCGCTGCTGGCGCACACGTCCCCGGAGGAGGTGCGGGCGTTGCTCACCCGTACCGGGATGCCGGCCGCAACCGAGAAAACGATCACCTCTCCGGATGCCTTCCTGGAGGCGCTGGACCAGGTCCGCCGGGTCGGCTACGCGATGGACGACAACGAGCAGGAGATCGGGGTGCGCTGCCTGGCGGTATCCGTCCCCGACTCCCCCACTGCCGCCGCGCTCTCGATCTCGGGTCCGGCGGGCCGGGTGACGGAGGCGGCGACGGAGCGGATCGTGCCGGTCCTCCAGCAGGCCGCGAGGGATCTGTCCGACGCCCTGGCGGGCACTGGTTCCGCGGGCTGAGCCCGGACGCCGGACGCGGGGGCCGTCCGGTCCCGGGCCGGGACCGGACGGCGGAGAGGCCATGGGGCCCGATGAGATTCGGGGCCCCACGGCCGTACGGACAACCGCCCCTCAGGCCGGCGCGGGAGCCGTCAGCCGCCCGCCCTGCGGGTGCCGGCCGCCCGGTGCGATGCCCGCCGTGTACGCGGTGAGCGCGCCGATCCCGCCCCGTCGCTCGCCCCCCGCCCCGTCGCTCGGCAGGCGTTCCGCCCGGCCGGCGCTCCGCTCGTGCGGTCAGCCGCGCGGGGGTTCACCGAAGAGGTCCACGGCGACGCGCACGTCCCGGAGAGCGGATGCCAGCGCGCTGACCGATCCGATCGCCCCCGCGATCAGCAGCAGCGAACGCCGCAGCCGCGGGATCTCGGGCGCACCACTGATCGCCATCTCGTCCAGGGCCGCCAGCTCGTCCTCGGCGATCCCCCGGTCGGGGAATTCCGCGGGGTGTCCCGCCAGCTCCCTGCGGAGTCGGGAGACGGCCGTTCGCAGCTCCGTCACCCTCGGGTCCTCACCGCTGCTCGTCACCCGCGCCTGTCCCACACTTCGCAACAAAGCACTCCCCCTCGCACGTCCGTGTGCCAGTGTCCGACCGGGTCCCGGATTGCGGCCAAGTCTCCGGGGGTTCCCGCAAGTTAACGCCATGAAAGGTGTCGTGCGCCACTCCGCGGACAGAATTCAGGGGTCCCGTACGGGTGATCCGCGCGGCGCGCTGTAGACCCCGCCGCACCAGGTCATCGCACCCCTGTTCCACCCCGCCCGCCCCACCAGCCACTCGCGCGTCCCGGAGCGTCCGAGGCACCGCGCCCGGGGTAGGAACTCCGCATGAATCGAACAGATCGGGCCCCGGTGGTCGCGGGGCTGCTGCTCGCCGCGGGCGGTGGGCGTCGGCTCGGCGGGCGTCCCAAGGCGTTGCTCGAACACCGCGGCCGCCCTCTGGTGGAGCACGCGGTGCGGGTGCTGCGGGCGGGCGGCTGCGACCGCGTGCATGTGGTGCTGGGCGCCGCGGCCGACGAGGTACGCGAGCGGGCCGACCTCACCGGGTGCGCGGTGACCGTCAACCCCGGATGGGCGGAGGGCATGGGCTCGTCGCTGCGGGCGGGGCTCGGGGCCCTCGCCGCCACGGACGCCGACGCGGCCCTGGTGCTCCTCGTCGACCAGCCGGGCATCGGCCCGGAGGCGGTGGCCCGGGTGCGGTGCGCGTGCGGCTCCCGCGCCGGTCTCGTCGCGGCCACGTACGGCGGCGAACGCGGTCATCCGGTGCTGATCGGGGCCGACCGGTGGGCGGATGTCGCGGCGGCGGCGGTGGGCGACCGGGGCGCGCGCTCGTATCTGCGGGCGCATCACGACGCGCTCGGGCTCGTCGAGTGTTCGGACGTGGCCGAGGCGTACGACATCGACGGCCCGGAGGACCTGAGACATCTCGCGTGAGAAATGAGCCCTGAGGCACACGAGAAGTGAACCCCGAGGCGTGAGGGACTGGGCGACGGCGGCACTCCGTGCCACAGCCCGGCGACTTCTGTCGACCCGGAGAGTCTCGACATCAACAAATGATTGAATTTCCACTATGAGGAAACTAATATCCACAGACCCACGGATCGGAAGCCCTCTGCCCCAGACGGCATCCGCACCCACGTCCCGGAGCCCCGGCACCCCGTGCCGTGCCGGCCGACCGGCCACCATGAGGGCCGTCCGCACCGCCCGCCGAAGGAGTGACAGCTCATGTCCGCACCAGCGCCGTCTTCGCCGGCCATCGTCGACGCCGAGCCCCTGCCCCGGCAGGACGAGGTCCTGACCGACGCGGCCCTCGCGTTCGTGGCCGAGCTGCACCGCCGGTTCACGCCCCGCCGCGACGAGCTGCTCGCGCGCCGCGCCGAGCGCCGGACCGAGATCGCCCGCACCTCCATGCTGGACTTCCTGCCCGAGACGGCGGCGATCCGCGAGGACGGCACCTGGCGGGTCGCGCCGGCCCCTGCCGCACTGGAGGACCGTCGCGTGGAGATCACCGGTCCGACCGACCGCAAGATGACCATCAACGCCCTGAACTCCGGCGCCCGGGTCTGGCTCGCGGACTTCGAGGACGCGTCCGCCCCGACGTGGGAGAACGTGATCCTCGGTCAGCTCAATCTGATCGACGCCTACACCCGTTCCATCGACTTCACGGACCCGGGGACCGGCAAGTCGTACGCACTGAGGCCCGCCGGCGAACTCGCCACCGTCGTCACCCGTCCGCGCGGCTGGCATCTGAACGAGCGTCACCTCCAGCTGGACGGCACCCCGGTGCCGGGCGCGCTGGTCGACTTCGGCCTCTACTTCTTCCACAACGCCCGGCGCCTCGTCGACCTCGGCAAGGGTCCGTACTTCTACCTCCCGAAGACGGAGTCCCATCTGGAGGCGCGCCTCTGGAACGACGTCTTCGTCTTCGCCCAGGACTACGTCGGCATCCCGCAGGGCACGGTCCGCGCCACCGTGCTCATCGAGACGATCACCGCCGCGTACGAGATGGAGGAGATCCTGTACGAACTGCGCGACCACGCCTCCGGGCTGAACGCGGGCCGTTGGGACTACCTGTTCTCCATCGTCAAGAACTTCCGTGACGGCGGGGCCGGGTTCGTCCTCCCCGACCGCAACGCGGTCACGATGACGGCCCCGTTCATGCGCGCGTACACCGAACTGCTCGTCCGCACCTGCCACAAGCGCGGTGCGCACGCCATCGGCGGCATGGCGGCGTTCATTCCGTCGCGCCGGGACGCGGAGGTCAACAAGGTGGCCTTCGAGAAGGTCAAGGCGGACAAGGACCGCGAGGCCCACGACGGCTTCGACGGCTCCTGGGTCGCCCACCCGGACCTGGTCCCGATCGCCATGGCCTCCTTCGACGCGGTCCTCGGCGAGAGGCCGAACCAGAAGGACCGGCTGCGCGAGGACGTGTCGGTGGCCGCGGGCGACCTGATCGCCATCGGCACCCTGGACGCCAGGCCCACCTACGACGGCCTGCGCAACGCCGTCGCGGTCGGCATCCGCTACATCGAGGCGTGGCTGCGCGGCCTGGGCGCGGTCGTCATCTTCAACCTGATGGAGGACGCGGCCACCGCGGAGATCTCGCGCTCGCAGATCTGGCAGTGGATCAACGCGGGCGTGGTCTTCGAGAACGGCGAGCGGGCCACGGCGGAGCTGGCCCGCGAGGTCGCCGCCGAGGAACTCGCCGCGATCCGCGCCGAGATCGGCGACGGGGCGTTCACCACCGGGCAGTGGCAGCAGGCCCACGACCTGCTGCTCCAGGTCGCCCTGGACCAGGACTACGCGGACTTCCTGACCCTGCCCGCGTACGAGCGGCTGCGCTGAGCCGGCGCTTGCGTACATGACTGCCCCAGGTGCCGCCGTCACCTGGGGCAGTGCCATATCGCGATGAACTCGAAGTCAGAAATTCATCAGGAAGGTGTCAGGGTGACAAATCTGACCGGCTCTTCCAGGACGGCCTGTGCACCCTCGAGGTCGGCAAACCTCGTCGCCAGAGTCGCCTGTGCGAGGCGAGGCGGAAGCGCCTCACCGAACTTCAGCCCCTTTACCGCCCGCTGGTCGACGTCGGGCAGACAGAGCTGGTCCGACACATCGGCCACAGCCTGCTTCCAGTGCTGCTGGTCCACATCCTCCCGAAGCCGAATCCAGCAGTCGTTCGCCCGCTGGGCGGGCGCGGCCACGGTGCCGAGCGTCGCCGCAAGCGTGGCGTTGGCTCGATGACCGGCCCAGGTCCACCAGCGGACCTGCCCGCCGGAAGTGCGAGTGACGAGTGTGCCGCCCGGGTGCACAACATCCATGAAGTGGTCCCGTGCCTCGGCGAGCGCCGTGACCGCACGCCTCGAGAGGGCCACGTCCGGGTCGGCCCCCAGCAGGACCTCACGCATGGCTCGCATCAGTTCGAAAGAAGTGGCACGTTCGAGGCCGAGACCGCTCCACTTGGCTTTCCCTCCGCTGTCGGTCGGCTCGACGAAGCAGCGTTTGCGGTGCCAGTCGATGTACGTCACGAGCCAGCTCCGGCCTGCGAGGAGCAGCTTGCGCGGCCCTTCGACCTCCTCGGTGAGCAGATCGGGATCGGTTCTGCCGATCTCACTGCGCCCCTGCAACACGGTGAACTGAGGAGGCGAGGTGAAGACGGCCGTGAGATTCATGAAGTGTCGGTGCCCGAAGCGTCGTTCCGCCTCAGGACCGATGAAAAGCATGCCGCCGTCCTGGTCCAGGTATCCCTCTTCCACGAGATGGCGCACGATCGGCTCGGCCGGCTGCCCGAAGGGACCGAAGCCGTTCCACCACTCCTGCCACAGCTTGTCGCCCACCCGGTGTTCCTGAAGACACAGAGCAAGGAGCTGTTGAGCCACGATGTGGCGGGGCTCCGGGGGCGCGACGACAGGCTCGACCCAACCCCGTTTCCACTGGAGCAACAGTGCCGCTGCGGCAAGAAGTCCATCTTCGTCGAGCGCAAGGAACAGACAGTTGCGGCTGGTCCCCGCCCGGCGGCCGGTACGTCCGAGACGCTGCAGGAAGGACGCCACCGTCATGGGGGCATCGAGCTGAATCACTCGGTCCAGGTCACCCACGTCGATACCGAGTTCCAGCGTACTGGTCGAAACGATGACGCAGTCGCGCGCCTCGGAGAATGCCTGCTCCGCACGGCGCCGCTCGTCAACCGACAGAGAGGCGTGCGACAGAAACATGGTCACGCCTCTCAGGCGAAGCTTTTCGCCCAATTCTTCGACCAGGCGGCGCGATTCGCAGAACACGAGGCGCTTCTCACCCCGGTGAAGTGCCGCGATCACAGTCGCCGCGTTCTCGACCGAACCGACGTAATCAAGTTCGATGTCACCCGGCACCGCATGCGCACCCCGCTGCCGCGGCTCGTCGAGATGCGGTGCGACCACACGAGCCGAACGGCGGCCCGCAGCCGAACCCTGGAGCCATTGCAGAAGCTCGGCAGGATTGCCCACGGTCGCGGAGAGCCCAATGCGTTGCACGGGGCGGCCCACTGTCTTCTGAAGCCTCTCCAGCACTGCCAGTAGGTGCCACCCGCGATCGTCGCCGGCGAACGCATGGACTTCGTCCACGACGATCGCCTGCAGACCCGAGAAGAAGGCCCTGTGGTCGACGTTGGCACTGACCAGCATCGCCTCAAGAGATTCCGGTGTGGTGAGCAGCACGTCCGGCCGGTCGGCCAGAATCCTCTTTCGCCGCCCAGTGGTCACGTCCCCGTGCCAGAGAGCCGCAGTACGCCCGATCCAGCCGGTATACATCTCGAGCCGTGGTAGCAAATTGTTGAGCAGGGCCTTGAGGGGACACACGTACAACACCGACGTCCCCGACCATCGGTCCGTCGTCATTCTGGACAGCAGAGGAAAGCTGGCCGCCTCGGTCTTTCCTCCCGCCGTGGGGGCCAGCAGAATGGCGTCCTCCCCAGCCATGACAGGACCGATCGACTCCTCCTGCAGGGGGCGCAGCCCGCGCCATCCGAGGGAGTTGACGATGTGGTGCACCAGGACCGGATCCAGAGCATCGAGGGGGCTCACGGCAGTTCCAGTTCGATGTCGCCCGCATTCGACGCCGTTGCGTTGCGCTCCACTTCGTTCAGCTCGGCGCTGGACACGGTGAGTGCGTAGTGCTGCCGAGGATCGAACTCGTCGAACTCGTCTACCCGGTCGAGCACATCGGCGACGATTTTGCGCAGGAAGAGCCGCGGTGCCACGCCGACCCTCCCGCCGAGACCTCCCGTCACCGCGGCGGCCAGTTCACCGATGTACGCGTCATCGACCCGCGCCGCGATCCGCGCGGGGTTCCGGGCCGCTCCCATGTACAAGTCGCGTACGTTCCGCCCCAGTTCCCCGAGCCGGGGCAGATCGAATCCGGCCAGCCGCAGTTGCACGGCGCGCGGTGAGTCGAATCGCGGGTCGGTCGTGAAGTCGGTGGCGAGTCTCTGGGCCAGCGGGGGAAGCCGCTGCACACCCTGCTGTCCGTCGTAGAAGGCGGGCGTACCCGTAATCACCAGGAAGAGGCCCGGAAAGCGGCCCGTGTCGATTTCGTCGAGCAGTTGCCGCAGGGCGTTGAGACCCTTCTCACGCACGTCTCCGCGTACGCGCTGAAGGGTCTCGATCTCGTCGAGCACCACCAGCAGGCCGGGGTGACCGCAGTCCCGCAGTACGGTCAGGAGCCCTTGGAGAAAGCCCAGTGCACCGAAGTGGTCGAGATCGCCGCGTACGCCGGCTGCACGCCGGGCGGAGGACGCGACCGACTTCTGACCGCCCAGCCACGCGATGAGTGCCTCTGCCGTGGCAGCATCCCCGGCAGCCCGCGCTTCCCGGTATCCGCGAAGGGCTGCCGCGAACGCGGGAGTGGTGCGGGCGACATCGGCGAGGCGCTGCTCCAGGAGTGCGTCGACGGCAGTCCCGAGGGCCTTCTCGTCGTCGTCCTCCACTTCGCCCGCGTCGAGGATTTCCTCCTCCAAGGTGTAGAACCAGGAATCGATCACAGCCCGTAGGGCACTGGGCCGATGGGTGGCGGTGGTGAGTCGCTCGGTCAGCCGCCGGTAGACGGTTTCCAGCCGGTGCAGCGGTGTCTCCGTCTCGGAGATCTGCACTTCGGTGGTGGCGAGCCCTGCACGCTTGGCCCGTTCGGCCAGCCACCTGGCGAAGAAGGTCTTGCCGGAACCGTACTCCCCACGGATGGCGTGAAAAGCGGACCCACCCCGTGCGACGGTCGCGATGTCGTCGTTCAGCGCCCCGCTGAAGTGGTCGAGGCCGACTGCGAAGAGATCGAGCCCGGACTGAGGAACGGTTCCGCGGCGCAGGGCGTCGACCACTTCGCGGCGGCGTGCCGCGCTGACCTCGGTTGCACCGGTCATGGTTGCTCCGTTCCGAACTGCTCCTGGAGGAGCGGGATGTTGAGTTCCACGGTCCGCCCCGCGTCCACCAGATTGATCACGCCGTATCCCTCGATGTTCAGGAGCCGCTGCACGACGGTGACGAAGACTTCCGCGTTCCGCTGCGACCGACCGGTGGCCTCGGCCGCCGCTGCGGCCACGGCGTCCGGGGTGAGCTTGCCCCCGGCGTTGGCCAGCGCATCGATGACGGCGACGACGGCCTTGCCGTCCGGCGGGCGGCGTACGAATTTCCGCTGCGTCCTGTAGCGCTGCGAGCCGACGACCTTTCCACCCAGCGTCAGCGTCGCCGGTGTCACCTCGTCAGCGGCGAACAACGCCTCGCCGGCCTGGTTTTCCACGCGGCGCCGGGGCTTGCGTGCCGTCGGCTGCTGGGTCTCCGCAGGTGCTGTTGCGGCGTCGTTGCCGGCCCGCCACCAGGCGGGCACGGTCTGCTCGTTCGGCAGCACCACCCAGCCGGACGGCAGCAGTTCCTGCGACGGTACGAGCATGATCACGGGCACGGTCACCTCGGCGAGCGCGGCACCACCGTGGTAGCCGGCCTTGCGTGGCGTGTATCGGATGTCCTCGCGCCATGCCGCGACGATGGTGCCGCCGGCTTCCCTCACTCGCGGGCCGCTGAGCTCGACTTCGCCTTCGCCCACCTCGCCGGTACGCCAGCGGGCGCTCTGCGCCCCGGGCGCTTTCAGGGGCCCCTGCCCTTGCGGCGAACAATCGAGCACATGTCCGTGGTCGGATACGAGCATGACGGGACGACCGTATCCGCGTGCCGCATTGAGCAGATCCAGCAGGTGGCTGATGTCCCTCAACCGCCAACTGGTTCGCTCGCCTTCCTGCCCGTGGTCGAGGGCGTCGTCGATGGTGTTGAGTACGACGGCGACGACGTCGTCCCCGGCGAGCGCATCCAGCAGTTCGGGGGCGAGCCGATGTCCCTCGACGCCGCCGATCTGCCCCTTGTGGAACACCCTGCCGACGCGCCGGTGCCGCTTCCAGAACGCCTCGAACCCACTGCTCTCCGCGGCCTGCTTACCGTTGGCCGGTTCTCCCGAGAGCAGGGATGCGCGGCTGATGGTGGTGACGGAGGGCAGCATGGAAACGGCGGCATGACGTCGCGGAGGAGCGGCAGCGTGCGGTGCGGGCACGGTCTCGGTCCATACCCTGCGGTCGATCTCGTCGCCCAGTTGGGCCGCTATCGCGGCGCTCATACCGTCCAGGACGAGCACCAACGGGCTCGTTCCGGACGCCAGCGGTACGGCCAGCGTCGTGAGTACGTCCTCGATCAGGAGGGCTCCCCCAGGCGCCTGGGACGACGCGGTGCGTGTCCAGCCGGCAAGGCGTGCGGCGAACTGCTCGTCGAGGGTGCTGCGCCGTGCGCGTGCATTGCCGATGAGCAGGTGGTACGCCTGCCCCACGACCGGATCGCCCATGGGGTCTCCAGCCGCCAGGACACGCAGTGCACGGTCGGTCCACCCCCACTGGGCGAACTGCTCACCGACAGCTTGGCCGACGGACTCGACGGTCGGGGTCGGCCCGTCGAGCCACCTCACCACCCTCACTGCCATACGCGCCGCCTCGCAGCTCGCCGGGTGCAGGCGTGCCAGTTGGTGTGCGAGTACCTGGTCCAGAGCAGCCTCGGCCGCCTTGGAGGAATCCGGGAGAGCGGCGGCCAGATCCCGCAGCCGCGCCCTGAAGCCCGACGGCAGGAGCGGGTCGACGCGCAGCGCCTGCCCCAGCCCTGCTTCGGAGGCGAGCTCGTCGGCCCGGTCGAGCACGGCGTACACGCGTTGGCGTGCTTCGGCACCTGCGGGGGTACTGCCCTCGGCCTCGGCGATCCAGCGGGTGAGGGTGCCGATCACCGATGCGGTGAACTTGGGCAGGTCCTCCACCGAGCGCAGCGTGGGACCGAAGAGGCCCCCGAGCGCGAAGCTCGTCCCGGCAGGAGCCTCTGGTGCACTCAGTACGGAGCCCAGCACACCGAGTGCCATCGCATCCTGCCCTCGGCCATCGGCAACCAGGGAGAGCAGAGTGGGTGCGGCTGCTCCGACGGTGTCGGTGAGCCAAGCGGTCAGACCGTCGCGTTCTGCCTGCGGCAACTCCCGGAATCGGGCAGGGCCGGCTGTCGTCCGTGACCAGGCGAGCAGGGCATTCGTGTCCAGTTCGAAACGGTGGCCTGCAAAACCGCCTCCGAGACCGAGCCGCTCGCCCACCAACGCCCGTACTGCGGCGTCCCGGGTGAGGACCGATCCACTGCGCGGCCAGCCGGCCACTGGTTCGGCCTCCAGCAGCGCCGTGAGCAGCCACGTCTCCCTGATCATCCGGGGGTCGAGGTCGGCAGCACCGAACAGCTGCTTGACGATCTCGGCCCGGTCGACACCGAGGCTGCGGCGCCCCACCGCGTGGGCGCGCACGTCCCAGCCCAGATCAGCTGCCGGAATATCGCTGGTGACGACGAGCAGCTGACCGGCTTCCGAGCCGTCCAGGAGTTCCTGCCACGCGGCGACGATCCCGAGAACGGAGTCCTGGTCGGTGACCCTCACCAGCCGTTGCCTGCCGTCGATGCGGGCAGTGAACTCCGTCGGAGCCGTGTTGTCGTACCGTGCGTTGACGAGCAGAAGTCTGCAGTCCGCAGCACGGCGTAGCTCGGTCTCCAGGAGGGCTTCGACGATTCGCCGGTCGATGAGCGGCCGCAGAGCCATCAGGACTGCGTCTCGTCTTCGGTGGAGCTGGTGGTGCCGTTCTCGGCAGGGACCACTTGCCACGTGATCTCCACAGCCATGCCGGGGTGCGCGGCCGAGTAGGCCAGGATCTCGTCCCAGAGATTGTCGATGGCCTTGTTCAGCGAGTTCTCGACGTGGCTGGGCTGAAGCCTGACCGTACGGGAGAGGCCCGTGCTCGGCTGACCGGGGGTTGTGGCCGCGGCAGGGTTGTTGGAGGGGACGGACGGCCTGCCGTGCCGGGTGAGGGATACGTCGTCGGCGGCGGGCGGTTCGGGAGCCGCCACCGCGTGCGGCGCGACGGGAGTCTCCACCTGGGTCAGCCGGGCCGCGTCCTGGACCAGGGCAACGGCCCTGGTCCGGATCGATTCGAGCACGGGGATCAGCGAGCGCTCGAATTCACTGGTCGCAGCGGTATCCGCGATCTCCGCGAGGAGCCTGTCGGCTCGTTCCCCCACGCTGTCCTGACGCCCCGCGAACCCTCGCACGCCGTCCAGGAGCGCCCAGTCCGCGTCGTCGAGCGCCTGGAGGACGTCGCGTGCCGAGGTGAGCGCGGTGGCGAGCACAGCGTCACCGGTGTCATGGGAGGCACCTGCCAGTTCCCGTACGAGCCCGGTCGCGTCCCGGTGGCGCCCGAGACGGGCCAGCAGGTCCGCCGCGTCCTTTCCGGAGGACAGCCGCTCGCTGGTCTCCCGGTCCATACCGAGTGCCTCCGCGTGCCTGCTCAGCGAAGTACGCAAGGCGTTGACCGACTGCTCGTATTCCGCGACCTTCTCGCTGACGCAGGTGAAGAGCTTGTTCACATTCCGCGCGAACAGAGTCGGCTGGACGGACACGCCGAAGAGCCTCGCCGCCCGTGCCCTCGCGGTGTCATATTCCTCTTCGGTCGGCAACTGCTGGGCTCGCAGTCCAAAGCCTGCGCCGATGCGCTCCAGCTCCGGCGGCTGGGACAGCGGGCTGCCGTGGTAGGTCCAGGCGCGGTCGTCGAGCAGTGCGTAGGTCGCGATGACCAGGTTGCTGATGTTCTTGTCGAGGCCGGTCCAGCCGAGATCCTCGGCAATCCAGGTGCGGATCTCCTCGGCTGTCAGGTCCGCGGCCCCGGGGCGGTGCTGGTGGGCGGCCTGGTTGATACGCGCGCGCCAGTCGTTGCGCAGAACGAGCGGGCCGTCGTGGACCTGACCGAGTTCCAGCGGTTCCACGACTCTCTTGACGATCTTGAGATGGTGGCTGTCGACCTCGATGCGGCGGCCCCCGTCATCCATGGCACGGGTGATCCAGGTCAGAGCGGTCTTCAGCTCTCCCAGGCCGACAGCCTTACGGTCTCCGGTCCTGGTGAAGTCGGGGTGCTTGGGATAAAGAGCGTGAAAGACGCCGTCGGCAAGGTGCTGCAGGTTGTCCTGGAAGGACTTGCCTCCCTGCAGCTGCGGCCTCGCGTACTCGGGCAGCAGCGACAGGACGTGCTTGCCCTCACTCACCTCCGCGGAGACGCTGTTCTCGTCCACCTTCGCAATGCCGTACAGCTGAGCGAGCGTCGCGGTGAGCTGTGAGGTGAGGGTGTCGCGCTGGGCAGCGAGCTGGTGGCGCACGCGCACCCGGTCGTCGGAGTGGAGGTGACCCGCGTAATCGTCGAGCCGGTCCCTCTCCAACAGATAATTGATCTTGATCAGCCGTCCGAGCTGGGCACTCTTCTGCTCGGAGAAGAACGAGGGCAGCCAGATCAGCGTCGGAGCCATGAGCCCTTCGGACCGAAGCATCTCGACGCGCTGTGCGTCGTCATTCGGGTAGTGCTGACCGTCGTCGAAGGGGTAGTCCAGAATGAACCGGGCCCTCCCGTCAACGCCCGGGTGGAACTGGTCGGCGGAAAGCTGCGTGGTGTCACGGACGTTTTCGAAGACGAACTCGGCGGTGCGCTTCGTCCCCTGCCACACGATTTCGTGTTCGCACACGAAGGCTCCGGAGTCCTTGAGTCCGAGCGCTTTCCACAGCTGGTCCTTGACCCAGATGCGCCGGGCTCCGGTCCTGTCCTCGTCGGCGACCATGTCGAGCAGCGGCTCGATGTCCAGGTCGGACAGATGAAGGGTGAAGACGGGATCCTGGTCGCCATCGGCACGAATTTCACCGAACTCGGCCTGCAGCTCACGCAGTCGGGTCACCACGAGCGACCCGGGAGCGACGGTACGGGAGCGGATCGAGCCGTGATTCAGCGCGGCGATCCGCCCGCCGGTGAGCCTCTTGAGCGCCGGGACGTCGGGGGCGAGCGCCGCAAGAAGCAGGGTCTTGACGAACCGGTCGTCGGCAATGAACTTTTCGCTCTGCTCGGAGCCGTACTTCTCCAGAAGATGCGCCCGGACCTTTGCGTGGAAGGTGTGCGCGGCCTCGGCCTCGTTCTTGAGCCGGTCGGTGAAGGCTTCCCCGGTACCGTCCGAGAGCACGTCCCACAGATCACCGAGGGGGATCAGTTCGCCCAGCTTGATGTCCGCGCGCCGCCTCCGAAGCATCTCCTGCAACAGTTTGAGACCAGTGCGTTCGCGCTGCAGAGCGCCGGAGAGCGCCACAAGAACATTGAGCAATGCGGGTGAAAGGGGGTATACCGCCCGAAAGTCTGACCAATCGGCATGTGTCGCGCCATGAGCATCGAGCAGAACGTCCTTGACCTGCGAGTTGCTCGACTCGATGGTCACGAAGGCATCATCGAGAGCAGCCCGGGCGAGCTGGTCCTTGGGCTTGAGAATGCGCTCCTTGATGATCTCCGGCAGATTGCGGTCCTCAAGGCTGATCACATCGAAGCGTCCGGCAAGGTATTCGACCTGCTGTTCCAGATTTTTCACATCCGCGCCCACTACGTCGGCGCCGACGAGCTGGGAGAGATCGCGCTGTCGGGAGATGAGCGAGACGATCGGGACCGGTCGCGCGCTGTCTCCCGACTCGATCAGCTTGACCAACTTGCTGACCTCGGAGTTCACCTTCTCGCGGTTCGACATGTGCGCCTGCAGCCAGAGGATCAGCTCATCGAGGAAGAGAATGATGCCGTCGTAGCCGAGCGATTTGGCGTGCCGACTGATCACGGCGAGACCGTTCTCCAGCGGCAGGAACGCCTGCGCATCGCCTCGGGCACCCTCGGCGTACGAAGACATCGGCCCGGTCAGCAGCGCGGATACCAGTCGATCCCGCAGAGGATCACCGGCGTGCGCGGAAAAAGCGCGGTGCAGTTCGGCCGGTGTCCATTGCGTGGTGGCCCCGTCGATCACATCCAGATCGTCCTCGACCACTTCGGACGCACCACCGGTCACAGGCAGCAACTCCGCGAAGGCCGCATCACCGATCGCCCTGCGGAACCGCTCGGCGTCGGCAAGCATGGAGTCCGCTCGATAGACGGGCGGCACTGGCGCATCGGGGTGGAGCCGCCGCACCTCGGCGACGTACCCACCGAGCAGTGCCGAGTCCAGGTCGGTCGAACCGACGAGGTGGTACGGCACCATCAGGAACCGCTTGCCCTTCAGCCAGTCGTCGTGTTCGGCGATGACTTCCTGGAGCCTCGGCTTGGCACGGGCAGCCGGCACGTTGTTCAGCACCGCGTGCAGCACGGCCAGGAAGTGGCTCTTACCCGAACCGAACGAACCGTGGAGGTAGGCGGCGTGCGAGTTACCACCGCGAGCCGCGGCACGCACGATCCCGAGGGCCTTGCCGAAGGCTGCCTTGAGCTGGTCGGTGACCACGTACTCGGCGACCCGGGCATCGGTTTCGGTGAAGCCCCCTGTGAGCTCCACCTTGAAATCGCCGGCATGGACGTCTTCCTTGATGTCGATGACATCCCGCAGGAAGAGCTCATTGGTGGGCATCGGTGGCTCTCGTTCCCTCACTCGGCGGTTCACATATTCCGCGCTGCGCGCATCTCGCCCCTATCTTGCCAGCTCACACGGCATATCGGACACGAGATGGAAACATCGGCAAAGGCACTTCGAGTCACCTCCTCTCCGGGGTCAGCGGCTCGACGTGCGACCAGATGAACGTCCGGTCGCCCTCGAGGTGCGCGTCGCCCCAATGGATGGCGTGAATGCCGTCCTCCCACGCGGAGGTGAAGAACACGGAGACGAGCTTCGTGGTGTGCCCGAGTTCCTCGAAAGCCTCGTGGAACTCCTCGTACTCGTCCGTGGTGAGAATCTCGTCCAGCGGAAAGAGCCCCTCCGGCGCCTCGGGCCCGTGGGCGGTCAGCATGCGCCTGCGCTGGGGCGAGACGTCGGCCCGCAACCGGGCACGATCGAGTGGGACCGCACGGTCGGCGTACCGGAACGGAAACAGGGCGTGGCCGTTGATCACCGCGTAGGCGTAGCCACGCAGCTCACGGACCGTGCCACCGAGGGCAACGGCTTCATCGGCCAGCTCCTCGCGTACCGCTTCGGCCAGGACGTGTCCGTACGGTCCGCGCTTCTTGAGATTCGCCCCGGCGTGCACGGCCCTCGCCCGCTGATGTGCCCGCGCCAGTCGCTTCGGTATGCCCGCAACGAGACCGCTCGCCTGTGCCCCGAAGCGCTTCTGTGCCCACGCCGAGGGACTCGCCCCCTTGCCGTTCCGCCCCGCACCATCGCCCATGATCGCCCCCTGTCTCCTGTCACTCCCCCACCTGTGTGACATGGGCGGATGACAGGGACAAGAGCGCGAATCAGCCGGAGGACGCCAACCGCCTACGGCTCGTCGCGCTCCGATACCTTGTCCTCCTCGGCGGACTCGGCACCGCCCTTGGGAAATGCCGGCCAGAGCTGACCGCCCTCGAAGGACTCACGAAGCAGCGGGATCGTCTCGTCCGGGATACGGAATCCGGTGGCCCACGACGGTTCCGTCACTGATCCGTAGATGGTGTGCAGCAGGAACGGCTCCTCGCCGCTCAGCACCTCCAGGTCCTCGAGCTCGCGTGCCACAGTGCTGACCGGCCGGGTGAACCCCTTGAGCTGCCGGTCCGGCGGGTAGCCCGCGAGGTCGTACACCGTGTCCCGGTCCACGAACCCTCCATTCGCGGCAGCGGCGACGATCACCTTGGCATGCGCCGGATAGCGCACGACAAGCTGCTCGATGAACGCGTTCAGCGACTGCAGGCTCCAGCCTTCTTCCGCCTCGCCGTCGTCCCGGTCCGCTCCGCCCAGCTGCTCCAGGTCGTCCACCGAGTCCTTGTCGACGTGCAGCCCCTCGAGCAATTGCTCGGCCCAGGTGAGCAGCTCCGCCGGAGTCAGCATGTAGAGGCGCACACCTGCCTGCTCCCTCAGCTCCGCCACCAGCTCGGCCCTGGGGCGCGCCGGGATGTCACCGTCTCGCTGCTGCCACCAGTCCTTCTTGACGTCACCCGTCACCAGCAGCACATCGCAGGTACGTCGCTGAGCCTCCTGCAGCAACTGCAACCACAGCAGGTAGTCCCCGGCAGCCCGCTCGGCAGGCTTGGTCTTGAAATCCTCGTACCCAGGGGGGATTTCCTCGTCGGCCCGCTTCTGAGCCGTCTGGACGGCCTTGTCGTACTCGTCCGTCGGCAGGGGCTCACCGATGCGGCCGGACAGGAGAGGCTCCAGCTCCACGAGCACGGGGTCGCTGTGGGTCTCGGCCGTGCCCTCCAGCGCGTCGCGCTCGGCCTGACCGTCGATGATCCCCTGTAGTTCCTCCACGGTCTCGGTGAGTGCCGACAGGCTCTCCTTGATCCGCTGGGTGACACCTTCGTCGTGCTTGAGACGTACGTCCTTGACCCACCGGTCGACGGCGTCACTCGCAGACCGCCGGACCCGCTCCAGGGCGGCCGAGGTTTCCTTGGCCTTGGTGCTGTGGTGGTGGCGGACGGATTTCTGCCCGCGGTTGCGCCAGAACTCGGTGAGCACCTGGTGCGGCACCCAGAGCCGGTCCCGCAGCTTGGTGAGCACGGCCAGAGTGTCCTGCCGGGTACGGGCGTTGGAGCGGTAGAGGTTGAGCAGCACGTTGGTGTCGAGGACGACCATCCCGCTCTGGAAGACCCGCTCGTAGTCGTTCTTTCGAGGGCTCTGATGGGCTCCGTCGCAGTCGAAGATCCCTCGTCCGGGTCCGCTTCCGGAATTGGTCTCAGTCCCGCCATCCGCCGGGTCGTCCCTGAACGCCATGGTGCTCCGTGCTTCCCCTCGTTGGCCCCTTCATACTCCCCGGGGCAATGAAGGGCATAGTTCCAGGCGTGGCCGTGGTACGAGAGAGCTATCTCGGCCAACTACGCACGACCGGCACAGGAGCGCTGACGGCGTGCGGGAGAAGTATCGGAACGGAGAGAGAGCGGCATGTTACGAACGCTACGGACGGCCACCCGACGATCGGCCGGAAGGGCGGTACCGGGCCCGCGAACCGGGTCCGTCGCTTCCGGTGACCCCGGAGGTTCTGTCAACCGTGCGGACCCAACGGCCTTGCCCGCCGAGCCCTTCAACCGCCGGATCGAGGTCCTGGTCGCGGTCGTCGACAGCCCGGACGAGACGAGTCTCGCGACACAACTCCTGGAAGGGCGTGGGTGGTCGGCGCGACCGTGGCTTCCCCGCGACGACACCGCGGATGCCTCGGCGCTCGGCCCCGGCCGTACGGGGCTGCTGGTCGAAGTCCGGCTGCACGGTGCGCGTTTCGGCGCAGTGCAGGCCGCGGTCTCCGAGATCGAGAACCTGGCTCGCCGCCACCATGCGGGCATGTGGGTGGTGGATGCGTTTCTCATCGAGCACGACCTGACCCACGACCATCGTTCTGTGTTCCACGCTCACCGCCGGCTCCCGGCGTCGTCCGCCCCCTCGGGCTTCCCGAGCCCTGGAGCCTGGGTCGCAGCCCTGCGTACGTCGCTCGGTGTCATCTCCACCGTCCGCATTCTCAAGCAGACCGGCCGCCCTTCCGTCGAAGCGCTCGAACAGCGTCTGGAGCGCGGAACACTCACCGGGCGCCCGTACGACCCGCAGCGCCTCCAACTACGCGTCCCCATGGGCATGGAAGGCCGGGACCCCGACGCACCACCGCCGAGCCCGGTGTCGACGTGGCGCCTGGCGGGCCCCCTGTTGGTGGGCCTGGGCCTGGCGGTCGCCTGCGGATTCGCTGCCGCGGCCGCGGATGGCCTGTTCGTGCTGGTGCCACTACTCATGGCGTGCGCTCTGATATGGCCCGTGGGCCGTGAGATCACCAACCGGAGGGAGGAACAATCTCTTGCCGTCACCGTGGTCTGGGGCACTGCGGCCGTCGCCCCGATGACCGTGGGCAGCCTCTTGCTGGTCCTCGCCTTGCCCGGTCCCCCGGCGCAAGTGGCACGCGTGACGGCGTACGCGGTGCTCGGGGTGGCTCTCTGTGCCCTGATCCTCTACGGCCTCGGGTACGCCCTGGTTCACTCCTGGTTCAGCCGCAACGCCAACTGGGCCGTACCAGCGCTCGTCCCCGCGCTCGCCCTGAGCCTGCCCTGGTTCGGCGGCCTGTTGCACACGATGTATCTGAAGGCCGGGTTCGGCGTCCCTTCCGACGCCATCCCGGTCTCGGTGTACTGGTCCTACGCGGCCTCGCTCAAGCCCATCGGGATCGCACTCGGGCTCGCGGCAGTTGTGCTGGCAATCGCCGGCTGGATGCGCCACTACCACCAGTGGGTCCACGCGCGAGGCATGGTCCGGATCGGCGTTCCCCTCATGAGCCTGTTCGTCATCGGGATCTCCCTGACCGCCGGACTCGTCGGAGCGGAAACGGCCGCGAACCGAGCACGCACGGCTGCAGCGTCCGGCAAGACCCCGGCGGCGTACTACGGGGTCCAGGGCCGACTCGTCTGTGTCAAGCCCGTGTCCGAGGAGATCCCCGTCTTCAACGGTCCGCTTGCCGCTACGCGCTCTCTGCTCACCTTCGGCACGTCCGGAGACCGCGTATGGCTCTGGGACCCCCAGCGCGACCAGTCGCTGTCCGTCCGACTTGAGGATGTGATCGTTACGGCGGCCGGGGCGAGCACGTGCTCAACGAGACCGAACGTTCACCGTTGAAGAACCAGTCGAGTGCGCGCAGCACGGTGGACTTGCCGACACCGGTCGGGCCGATGAAGCAGGTTATTTCCTCGAAGGCGATGTCCACCTGTGCAGACAGCAGAAGTTCTCTACGCGCACGCGCTTCAGATGATTTTCCGTCCTCCAACTCGCCTGGGCCTATAGGTGATTGAGTTTGATTTCCGCCCATACGCTCTTGCCCGGGGCTCCGACGCGACGTTCCACGCACCAGCGATCCGCGAGCTGCGAAACGAGAAACAGACCACGACCTGACTCATCGTCGGCAGCTGGCGGAGTGGGCGTCTCGGGGGCAGGGCACCGCTCGGCGCGGGTGTCGGCAACCTCAATGCGGAGAAGGGTCGTTTCCGTGGATGTGCATTGGATGAGCCTCACATGGAAGTCGCGTCCGGACACGTGGCGATGACGGATGGCGTTCGAGGCCAGCTCGGTGGCGATCAGGGTCAAGGTCTCGTTGGGGGTGGAGTCGTAGGGGTGTCCCCACTCGTCGAGCCGGTGCGAGACAAGGCGCCGAGCGAGCCGGGCGCCTCGTGGAGTGGAGGTGAACTGCATGGCGAATTCGCGTACGGGTGCTGCCGGTTGCTGGACCGGCACCTCTGGGATAGTCGCTCGGCTCATGACGACGACGATCTCGCCCACGGCATACCGTTGACCAGGGCGGACGCGCGGACGACAACGGGCTGTACTCGTCAGTGCGCGCGCTGTACACGGAACGGAGCGTGTGACGGGCTCGGCATGGAGGGCCCGCTTCCACCGCTGCCCCGGGTGGACTGCGCCCTCGCCTATCGGCAGCGGCACCCTTCGGCGAGCGCCGTCGGGGCGAGTGCCCGCATGGCCGCCTGCTCGGCTTCCGAGATGCACGGCAGCTGACGTGCGAGTACGTCGAAGTGCTGATGTCCGCGCCATGCGTCGTGGTCACCCACGACGAACAGCCGCCGACGAGCGCGGCTCACCGCGACATTCAGCAGGTTCGGGGCGGAGGCCGCCCAGGCTCGCGGTCCTGCTTTGTCCCCGCCCGCGCCGAGGACCAGCAGCACTACGTCGGCTTCCTTCCCCTGGGTCGTATGCACGGTGCCCACCCTGTCGCGCGGGACAACCTGGCAGAGGCTGCGACGGAGTCCGGCTACGACATCCCGGAACGGGCTGATGACGAAGAGCTCACGCTCAGGATCCAAGCCCTGGTCGACCAGCCGGTGCACAATGACGTTCGCGCAATCCCCCTCGTCCGGCGACCACTTGCCCTGCGATGCGCGCCCTCCGCTCACCGGCCACCACACGCCGCGGCGGGCCACGGCGTACTCGTCGTCCCGGTGCACCCCGTGCACCATGAGCCCGTCGTAGGCGATCTCGTTGCTGATCGTGAACATCGGGTCGTCGCAACGCCGGTGGACGCGCAGAGGCGACCCCACCCAGACCCGGTCGTCCTCGGAACCCTGGGGTGCCGGGAGCCAGGTGCCGTAGCTGTTCAGCCGGTCCGCGACGCGCTGCGCCGAGGTGCGGGACGGTTCCCACTCCTCAGCCACACCGAAGGTGCGTCGAAGAGCCTGCTGACCCGTGTGCGGCAGCGTGACCACCGGCTCCAGCTGCAGCGGGTCACCCACGATGACGCCTCTGCGCGCCCGCCACAGCGCACCCACCGGCATCTGCGCGGTCGCCTGGCCGGCCTCGTCGATCAACATCCAGCCCAGCGACCGGGGCCCCAGCCCCGTGAACATCCGATCCAGCGAGGCGAAGGTGGTGGAGACGACCGGCAGAGCGAGGAAGAGGCTCTGCCAGGCCGCCAGCACCACTTCCGGCTTCAGAGTCTTGGGAGCGTTGCCGCAGAGGACGTCCATCGCAGCGTCGAGATTCTTGCGCATGCGGTCGGCCGCGCCTTCGATGAACGCACGGTGCAGATCCATCGCGGCGAGAAAGAGCCGCGTGCGGGCCCGGGTGAACTCCGGGTCGGACCAGGGCGAGGAGAGCTCCCTCGCATCCTCCTCTGTTCTCTCGCCGCGCTCTTCCTGGCCCGGAATCCAGGTGCCCCAGCGGTCAAGGGCTGCCCCCAGGGTTGCCAGGAGTTGGGCGTGGCGTCCTTCCGCCGCTTGGAGCACCCGCCTGGCTTCATCCAGGGCACCTCTGCCGGCCGCTTCGGCCCGGTCGTACGCAGCGGCCGCCTGTGTGTGTTCCTCGTACGCGGCCCGAGCTGTCTGCTCCGCCTCGGCCAGCAGCTGGTCCTCCGCCTGCCAGTCGCGCTGCGCCGCGCCGAGGGTGAAGATGCCCGCGGTCAGGCCGGGACGGTGCCGACGGTGCTCCGCCCTCCGGCCCGCAGGGCCTGCAAGGTCCCTCTGCGCCCTGCCACGAGCTGCACGGGCATCCGCGGCCGGTTGCCGAAGTGCTTCCAGGTCCTGCTCGGCGCTGAGAACCGCCTCCTGGGCGGTGGTGACAGCCTCATGCGAACCGTTGAAGTCCAGGAGTGCCTCGTACGCTCGCTGCCGCTCGTCCTGCAGGGTCTGCACCGCCTGCCGTGCGTCCCGGAAACGAGCGACGGACTCCCGCCACCACATCAGGTCGAAGCCGCGCGAAGCAGCCGCCTTCAGGACGTCGCGCATGCCCTCGCCACGCTCGGCCCGCTCCTCGCGCGGAGGGCCGAACCAGTACTTGTTGCGGAAATCCGAACGGTTCCCCTTGTTGCCGAGCCTCGCGGCGAGGGTCCCCCACGCCGGAACGCCATCGAGCACAAGCCGTCCCTGCTCCGGGAAGAAAGACGCTTCCTCCCGCCATTCCTCGGCAACGGATTCGAGCGCGGGAATCTCGTTGGAAACGTTCTCGACGGCACCGTTGTTCGCCGACGCGATCACCATCTCGAAACCCGCGAGCTCCGGTTTGAGCGACGCCACAGACCGCTGGTACGTGCCGGTGCTCCAACGGTGCGCCTGGCCGGTGAACGCGTCCTCGGGGCGCCGCAGCTCGGACAGCCGCTCCGCCCTCATGACCAGGACGGCTGCGATGAGGTCCCGCAACTGTGTGGTCTTGCCCGTACCGGGCGGGCCGTTGACCGCGTACAACCCGTCGGTGTCGGCAAGCTGCTCCACGATCCGGTTGACTGCGAACTGCTGGCTCAGCACCAGTGGATGCTCGGTCTTCGACGGCCATCGTCCGAGTGGGAAATGGGACGGCTGAACGCCGTCGAGTACCGCTCCGGGTTCGTGCTTGAGGTCGATGCGCGTACGGCCTCGCAGCGCGGTCGAGGCGGTCAGGTAGTCCCGTAGCGCGGACCCCGGCTCGTCCTTGCTGAGGCTGCCCGCGACGAGGCCGAGGTCCGCCGCGATGAAGCTGTTGAGGAAGTCCGATCCGCCCGACCGGCCGGCCTTCCGCCGGGACACGGACCTGCACTGGACCCGAATCGTCTCCGGCCGCAGGTCGTCGGTGACACCGAACTGTTCTGCGACCCACCGGGTGACGGCCGACAGGTCCCGCACGGTCAACGGCTTTTCCCCGAGCCGGGGCGGAGCCTCGTCGCCGTCCGCCGCATCGGCTGCGTCGCCCTCGTCCAGCGGGCTCTCGTCCAGCGACCCGTCGTCCTCGCGCCTGGCGGAGCGCCCTGTGGAGCGCCTGGCATCGCCGTCGGCCACTGCACCGACGGCGCCGGACAGGGCGCCGGCCGCCAGATCACCGAGCACCGGTCCGAGTACGGCATTCAAGGCACCGCCGACCGCACCGGCCGTGATCTCGCACATCAACCCCGCGAAGGGCCGCTGCCGCCGCCCCGATGCCGTGTCCGCGATCGTCACCTTGCCGTCGCCGACACCCAGCACAACGCCTTCGCACGCGTCGGCTTCCGCCTCGAAACCGTCGAGCCATCCCTGGGCCCCGGGGCCGGGTTTACGGCTGCGCCCCGTCGCCCAGGCGCACGCGGAGAAGGTGATGGAGTCCTGGACCAGCAACCCTTCATCCGTGACCTCGAAGGCCAGCAGGGCACTGTCGCCGTCCACACGGCCGTCGTGGTCCTCCTCGCTGTTGCCGAAGACATCAAGCAGGACATCGCGGACGGAGGCCACCGGGTACACCCCGCAGTAGACGGTGTGCTGCCTCACCATGTTCCGGCCTGGGTTCCGTCGCCGTACGGGATGTCCCTCCTCCCACGGCAGGGGGCGCCCGGATTCCACGGGATACATGCCTTTCGGCGGCGAGGTCTTCTCCACCTTCTGCGGGCTGAACATCTCCACAGCCCGCCAGTAGCGCACGATGTCCGCCCTGCGCCGCCGCTCACTGCTCGCCGCCATACGGCCCGCCCCCTCGTTCCGGTCCGCCAGGAACGATCACCTTAGCCAGCTCCGTGGGCGGTGCGGAGGGGGTAGTGGCGCATATGCGACCTCAGGCCGGTGCTCGCTGTGCCACTGGCGGCGAACGGGGTGTCGTGCGACTGTCAGGAATCGAGTTGGACCAGGCATCGCTTCGAGTCCTCGGGACCGCTATCTGAATGGGCAACGCGCCCTGGATGGCCTGGATTACGTCCTCGTCGAGGGACGAGTCGCGCGATGCGCACGTCGCCTTCCTCGCCGAGCGGCTGCGGGGTGCGCACGTCTGGGGGAACTGCTCGGCTCGTCCAGCAAACGATCTCGGCGCGTGCCTACCGTTGACCAGGAGAGACAGACCGACGGGGTCTTCGTTGTACGCGTCCGCGCGCGGGCTGTACGCGGCACGGGGCGTGCCTGACTCCGGTGAGCGGCGTTGGCCGATCCACAGGTAGGGACTTCAGGGCAGGTAGGGCGGCCGCGGGACGGTAGCGGGAGGCAGGGACATGGACGATCAGCGACAGCAGCCGGGGCATGAGTACGAGGTCGGGTCGGGCATTCTGCATGTGTTCGGCCAGCACTTGAAGCTGTTCCGAGTGCGGGCGGGGCTGGAGCGGGTGGAGTTCGGGACGATGACTGGGTACTCGGCGTCGAGCATCGCCTCGTTCGAGCAGGGGCGGAGGATCCCGCAACCGAAGTTCATCGACCAAGCGGATGAACTCCTGGATGCGGGCGGGGTGTTGAAGGCCAGCAAGGAGGAGGTGGCTCGGGCGCAGTATCCGGCGTTCTTCCGGGATGCGGCGCGGTTGGAGGTGCAGGCAGTTGAGCTGCACGTGTACGCGACGAAGGCTGTACCCGGGCTGTTGCAGACGGAGAATTACGCGCGAGCGGTGTTCTCCATGGGGCGTCCGCTGCTGACCGAGGACAAGATCGGGCAGCGTGTGACAGCGCGCATCGCTCGCCAAGCCATCCTCTCTGCAAAGCCGTTGCCCACGATCAGCTTCGTCATCGAGGAGTTCCTGTTGCGTCGCCCGCTGGGCGGGCGTTCCGTGATGAGAGAACAGCTGGAGCAGATCTTGACCCACGGCCAGCGCCGCAACCTCGAAATCCAGGTGATGCCGATCGAGCAGGAGGAGCATGCTGGACTGGAAGCACCCTTCACCTTGATCGAGACGAAGGAAGGGCAGAGGATCGCCTACGTGGAGGCGTACAAGGACAGCCGCCTCTATACAGATCGAGCGTCGGTCCGGGAGCTTGAGGAGCAGTACGGAATCCTCCGAGCTCAAGCTCTCCCCCCCGCGCGAATCGCTGGCCTTTGTCGAGAAGTTGCTAGGAGAAGCATGAACGTCGAAGAGCCCAGGCAGGCTGTGTCCGAACTAGCCTGGTTCAAGAGCAGCTACAGCACTGGCTCGGGCGGCGAATGCGTCGAGATCGCGGCCTGCCCTGGTGCCATCCACGTCCGCGACTCGAAGGACAAGGCGGGGCCGTTCCTTTCTGTCGCCCCTGGCGGCTGGACGGCCTTCGTGGAGTTCGCCGCCCAGGGCTGACCGCCCCACGGACGGCGACGTCCCGCCACCGAACATTCCGGCGGCGGGACGTCCTCTTGTACGTGCTCGTACGCGGGGGCTCAGTCTGCCTTCTTCGCCCGGCCGCGAGTCTTCTTCTCCGGCCGCCATGCCTTGAGATCCTCGGCCGAGAGCCCGTGCTTGGCGCGCTGCTCATCCAGGTACGCCTGGTACTCCTCAGCGGGCGTACCGTCCCACTCTTCGTCGTACTCACCGTGCCACTGGTGAACCCACGGCATCAGTTCCTGGATGCCCGCGATGAGAGGCGTCAGGCGCGGAGTTTCCCAACCCGCCTGTTCAGTACGGTCATTGATCACGTTGATCAGAGCCTGCACCTGATCCTTGTGATCCCAGCCGGCCCAGCCGAGCAACAACGTCGGGTCCGAGTCGGGCGATGCGTCGGGGTAGGAGATGAACCGCTCCTTGGGCACGTCCAGCTTGCCTCGGTGGGACCAGTACGACGCCTTCAGGAAGTCGGCAGACGCGTACTTCGGAGGTACGGGGATATCGAGGCGCTTCCCCGTCTCATCCTCCTCACGCTGCCGGTCCCACACCTGCTCCCACTGCTCGCGCTTGCGTAGACCCGAGTCCTTATAACGCAGGGCGGCGAGGTGCGGGACATGCTCGAAGGCGATGATGTCTGCAAGCACCATCGCGAGAGTGGCATCACGCTTGCCCATGTGGTCGGCGGCGTACAGCTCCGCGACGGCCTGCACGTCGGCGTCCTGCCGGAGAGCGTCGGCGAGCTGAGAGATGGTGAGAGTACGGGGGGCACGGAAGCCGTCCCGAAGGCCGAACCAAAGCTTCTCGTCCTCACACCGATCGAGCAACCATACGCTGAGAGCTTCCTTCTCCTTCTTCTCCCAAGGCTCGAAAGACCAACGCCGCTTGCATTCAGGCCGTTCGATGAGAGCAATATCTTTACGAGATTGAATGATTTCAATACGCGCCTGCACGACTTCCCTATATTCAGCGGGCCAATGGGAAGGAATCTCCGTTACCGGGCTAGAACCGTGACGCTCGAACCATGAAGTCCCGGCTCCGCCAGCGGCTAGAGATCGCGCCAAAACAATCTCAAATGCCCGCTCTCCTAGGGCCACCTCGGGTGCTTCAATTGGGTGTTTAAGAGTCGCACGCGCTACTTCACCGACCGCAAGGAGACCGTAAGAGCCGTATACGGCCCAATCCAGCTCCTCCTGCAAAGCAATCATGCGATCTCGGGTTGTCCTATATTCCACGTGAGCGTCGTTTAGGCGACCACGGCTCGGCACATCCGTTCTTCCAATAACAGCAGGACTGCACAGCGACAGTTGCCGAGCAAGAGAATCGAGCGCATAACCAACGACGGGCAGGCTACGGGGGATAGGCAACTGCTCCACCTGTTGGCCATTGAAGGCGAAGCGATGCTCCCACATCTCATCCGAGATACCACCCCCCACTCCACCGTTACCCCGATCCAAACACACCTGCTTCAACCAAAAACAAGCGGTGGATGAGTTCAGCACACCCAGTAGATTTAGATGCTCCGATTCGGTAGCGGAAGCTACTAGTTTGATGATCGGTGCTGTCTGCTTGAATACTCTGCCACCACGGTCCAGGACGAAATGATTATGGGTCGCCATAAATGGAAAGGTGATGGAGAGCGGCGTCGCATAAGCTGATTCCGTATGCTGCATGTACTCCCACCATCTGAGCCCAGCGGCTTCCATGTCGCCCTGGAATGTGCGGCGTTCCTGCAAAATACGCCTCCAGCACCACAACTCAGGTTCCAGCCCTCTGGGGCCTACCGCAGCATCATAGGGATAGACGATCCCTTCGACGGAATGCGCAACCCAATCACGAACTACGCCGCCTACCACCAGCGGTTTAACTGCTGCACGCGATCGTACCGTAGGGCGAAGGGGGCGCAGAAACGCCTCGTCTGCACCAACCCTGACCGCTCGACCAATGGGAGGGGAAATTTTCGAGGAGAGGCGTGGATTGTTCTCTGAAATCTTATCAAGAAGTTCTCCAACCCCGCCGCCGCCCAGACTCCACGGGTGCGAAGATAGTTTCACTCGCTCAAAATCTTCTACTGCAACCCACTCCGAACTGGCGCCCACTTCACCAATTTGCGCAGTGATAGCTTTCCACACAAGCCCCCGTGACGGATCTGCAGGCTGATGAGGCTCTCCTCGCTTACCAAGCGCTACACGAACCAGACTTGAAGAGCGGCCGAGGCGGTTCCTGCCCACCAACAACACAGTGGCTGTTCCATGACCGGGAATATAAGCGCCGGAAGCATCAATTACGTGCGTCAGGTCAACGCTTGGGAAGAAATTCTCAATTAGCTTCTTGCCGAAATTTTGACGCAGAAACGAGTTGGCAGTGATCTGCCCTGCAAAACCACTCTCTGCACCATTCCCAGCCCCACGAATTGCAAGTTCAAAGATGCGCTGCGCAAAAGGAACCGCAAGCGCATACGTCCCCGCACACGCGTCGTACGCCTTCCGGTAATTCTCGTTCTCCTGCTTGTCCTTCACCGTGATGTAAGGGGGATTCCCCACCACCACGTGGTAAGTCCCCCGTCCCAGCAAATCCACCCGATCCGCGAACTCCCACACGTCCTCGGTCCGGAACGCAAACGTCCGCTCCTCGTCGTCCCCCACACCCGAGAACAGCGTCTCCGTGACCGTCTCAGCTCCCCGCCCATGCAGCAGCGAGTCCCCCACCGCCACATTGATCGGGAACTCCGGAGCCGCCGCCAGCCGCCGCTCCCCGCACGCCTTGAGCACCGCCACCAGCATCCGGAACCGGGCGATCGCCACCGCGAACGGGTTCTTGTCGCAGCCGTGCACCGACTCCAGGGACCGCCGCACCAGCTCCCAGTCCTCCGTACCCGGCTCCGCCTCCCGCCACTTCTTCAGCAGGCGCTCGAACATGCCGAGCAGGAAGTGGCCTGACCCGCATGCCGGGTCGATGCACCGCAGACCCCGTACGACCGGCTCGTCCCCCGGCCACCCCGCCGGCTTGTGCTTCCACGCCGGGTCGAGGCCGAACTCCTCGACCGCCGGTTCCAGCGTCAGGTCGAGGATGAACTCCTCCACGAACTCCGGGGTCTGCAGCAGCGCGTACGTCTTCCGTGCGTGCTCGCTCAGGTCCTGGTAGAGGTCGCCCAGGAAGCGGGTGTCCAGCTCCCCGTCCGTGAAGTCGTGGACGATCTCGCCGTCCGCGCCCCGCTCGCGCCAGAAGCCCAGCAGCCGCGTCGCCGCCTCGTACGACGGGCTCAGCTCCCACAGCGCGTTGTGGCCCCGGTCGAAGAGCCCTGCCACCGCCTTGTGCGTGCCCGACAGATGGTCGAAGCCCGCCACCAGCCAGTCCCGGTCGTTCAGCTCCGGCTTCTCCCGGAAGAACGCCGCCTGCCGGTCCTCCGCATCCGCGAGCCGCTCCCCCGGGCCCGCGATGAAGGGGTCGTCGACCAGGCCGTTGTCCTCGCAGAACCGCACGAACACCGTCGCCAGCACCCAGGCCGCCGCAGCCTGCGTCACACGCTCGTCCCGCCAGGCCCCGTACGTCGCTGCTGTACGGCTCGCCTCGCGGGCCGCCGCGTACTCGCGCTCAAGCTCCGTGCGGTACTCGTCCACCGACTCCGTGCGAGCCCTGAGGTCGTCCTCCAGCGCGGTGACCTGCTTGCGCAGGTCCTTCAGCAGTGCGGCCTTGTCCACCGGGGCGCCCCTCTTTCCGTGATCCGGACCCCACCCGGGCCCGCAGCTCATCCGCGTCCATCCTGCCAGCCCTGCCAGCCCTGCCAGCCCTCTCCGGACCCTTCAGCCGGAACCGGACAGCACAAGCGCCTCTCCCTCCACGACGGAAGATTCCAAAGGGCCCACGAGGTGCCGCATCCTGACCCATCGTGCTCGCACGATCACCTCGAAGGAGCCCCATGCCCCCGCCCCTGCCACCCTCCTCCAGGCAACGGACACATTGCCTCCAGGGCGCTTTCCCCTGTCCTGGGAGGACCGTGGAGAAGGAGCTGGTGTGGAGCCGGCGTATGCGAAACGCCCTTGTACACGGGCAGCAGTCCGGCACGGACCGGGGGCGGCAGGGCCCGGCGCGCCGTTCGCTCCGTCTGGCGCTCGACGGCCCGCCCGTACGGGATCACCGTATCGAGGCATCCGTTCTCGGTGGGTGGCTCACAGCTCTGCAGACAGCCGTCACCTCGGTCGCCCACGCTCTGGACGATCAGCGCCCGACCCATGACTCCGGCCCCGTACCCAGAGAGATCCAGCACGCCACAAAGCTGTACTCATCGGCCGTGTTCCCTTCTTCCTACGGCATGGTCCTGGAGGAAGCACCACCGGAGGCCCAACAAGAGCTGCCGGACGTCGCCACGGTGGAGTCCCTCCTGGACCGTGCCATGTCGACGCTCCTGGACCTGACCGACCGAGCGGAATCAGGGGACGGTGCGGAGGAAGCCGTCCTCGCTGCTGCCCTTCCGCTCGGGCGGCGGGCGGCGGGACACCTGGCACAGCTGACCGGGGTGGTGGCGGACGCGGACGCCGGTGTCAGGTTCACCTGGCAGTCGCCCCATGCCGGCCTGCGGTCGTCGAGTCCGAGCAGCAGCGGCGCGCAACGCTGCCGGGAAACGCTGGGCGCAGCGGACTTCGCACACCACAGCGGCATTCTCACCGGCACCGTCGTAGGCGGCAGCAAAGTACGCAGAACCGTGGAGATCGAGGTCCCTCGCCGCGGAGTCGTCACCGTACGCGCCGACCGTGAGGTGACCGCGCTACTCAGCGCCTATGCCAATCACACGGTTCGTGCGAAGGTCCTGGTCACCACCGCCCGCTCGCCGCTGGGCCGCGAACATCACAGCTATCTGCTGCTCGATCCGGAACTCGACGATGCGCGGTGAAGGAGCGATGCGAGCAGGCGCGGGGAGCCGTGGCTCTCCGCGCCCCGCCCCGTCCTTTGGTGACCGTCGTCAGCGCAACGCGTTGATGCGCTCCGGCCCGCCCTCAAGCCTGCGCTGCCTGTACAGCTCCGCGATGTCCGCCTCCAGACATGTGCGGATGTCCGCGCCCATCCTGCGCCATCCGAAGAACTCGCACGCCTGCTTGATCAACTCGTCCTGGGTCATGCCGGGGCACTCCGCCGCGAGCTCGCTCAGCGCCAGCTGCCGCTCGGCCGGGGCGATGTACGTGACCTTGCGTGGCGCGTCCCCGTCCTCCGCCCGCCGGGCCTTGCGACTGCCTCGACCGGCCGCTTCGTAGAAGGCACCCTGCGAGGAAAAGCTTCCCGAGCGGACCAGCTGTTGCGCCACGGCGTGGACGTTGTCCCGAATGCGATTCCCCGCACGGCCCACGCCCCACGCTTCACGGGCACGCTGCACGAGGAGATCCTCGTGAATGGGGCCTTCGGAATCGATGATCTGCATCAGTGCCTTCTTCAGCGCCGGCCTGGCCTCCGGTGTGTGCAGGTCATGGCCGGAGGTGACCGTGATCCGGCAGGCACGATACGGAGCACTCCACTCACGCTGTACCTCGGTGTCGACAGGTACCCGCTCGTACTCGATCTCGGCCGGCGCTTTCGCCTGCGCGGGTACGAAAGCGACGGGAGCGGTGAGTACCCGCCCGCCGGGCTGATCTGCCGGACTGTCCGAGGAGGCCGTGGCTCCGGATACCGCACCCGTCGATGCCGAGGGACTCGGCGCCTGGACGGACGCCGCCGGCGGGCCCTGGGCGATGGCCTGCTCGACCGCCTCGCGCAGCCGTAGCTCCGCGGCCGCCCTCCCCCGGTACCAGTCGGTGCCCCAGATCCGGTAGAGCCGCCAGCCGAGACCGTTCAGCACCTGTTCGCGCAACCGGTCACGGTCCCGGGCCGTCTTCGAGGAGTGGTACATCGCCCCGTCGCACTCGATACCGAGGGCGTACGCGCCCGGCAGCTCCGGGTGGCGCAGGCCGAGGTCGATGCGGTAGCCGGCGACGCCGACCTGCGGCTGGACCCGGTATCCCCAGTCGCGCAGCACGGCCAGTACGGACTCCTCGAAGGGGCTGTCGGGTTCCGCGTCGGACTGGACGACGTCGCGGGCGAGGACGGCGGGGCCGTTCTCCGCGTACTCCAAGTAGCGCTTGAGATGCTGGACGCTCTCGTTCGTACTGTCGGCCAGGCCGGTGCCGTGGAAGGAGGCGACGACCTCCATGCGGTAGCGGGCACGGGTGACCGCGACGTTGAGGCGCCGCCAGCCGCCTCCCTTGTTGATCGGACCGAAGTTCAGCCCGAGCTTGCCGTGCTCGTCCGGGCCGTAACCGACCGACATGATCATCACGTCGCGTTCGTCACCCTGCACCGACTCGAGGTTCTTCACGAAGAAGCCGTCGAGGCGGCCCTCGGTGAAGCAGTGTTCGAGGTCGGGGCGCAGGAGACGTGCCTGCTGTACGGCTTGGTCGATGGCTGACGCCTGTGCCTGGGAAAGGGCCACCACACCGAGGGTCTTGCCGGGACGGGTGTCGAAGTGATGGATGACTCGTTCGGCGACGTAGCTCGCCTCGGCCCGGTTGTCTCGGCGCCCGCCTCGGTCGTAGACGCCGTCGGCCTTGAGGAAGGCGACGCCGACGTCGTTGCCCTCGTCGAGGGCGCCGGGGAAGGTCACCATCGAGTTCTGGTAGAACGAGCGGTTACTGAAGGTGATCAGGTTCTCGTGGCGGCTGCGGTAGTGCCAGCGCAGAGGCAGTTCCCGCATGGCCCCGGCCTTGCAGGCGTGCAGCAGCGATTCGAAGGAATCGGGCACGTCCTCCTCGTACTCGTCCGATTCGTCCTCACCGGCGGAATCGAAGAACGAGGTCGGCGGCAGCTGCTTGTCGTCACCGGCGACGACGAGCGCACGTCCGCGGTAGATGCAGTTGATCGCGTCGCTGGGCCGGACCTGCGACGCCTCGTCGAAGACGACCACGTCGAAGTGGTAGTCGGACGGCAGGAATTGACTGACCGTCAATGGACTCATCATGAAGCACGGCTTGATCGGTTGCACGACCTCGCGCGTCCGGCCGAGCAATTCACGCACGGGCATGTGCCGGGTCTTCTTCTCCGCCTCCCGGGTGATGACGGCGCCGCCCCCGCTGCCGAAGCGGCGGGGCCGGCGCTTGTTGCATGCCTCGATCACGGCACCACCTGCGGCAGCGATCAGGCGACGGTCGGCTTCCCGGTAGTCCGCAACGCGTGCGTCCAGGTCGTCCGAACGGGTCGTGCGCAGGCGCGCGTCGGTGGCGAGGATGCCATCGGCCCAGGACCGGAGCAGCGCCTGCTCCACGATGTGCGGCAGTTGCTGCGGGTCGAGGGCCCGCTCGGCCGTGCTCGCCACGAGGCCGTCGGCGCCGTGCCGGGCGAGGACGCCGAGGCCGTCGCGGTACGCGTGCCACTCCTCGGGGCCGTGCGGGTCGGCGAGGAACGCGTCGACGACCTGTTGTGCCTGGTCGAAGGTGCCCAGCAGGAGCGGGGAAAGCTGACCTTGCCGGGCGGCATCGAAGAGGCCGAGCAACGCGGTCACGGACGCGTTCCAGCGTTCGGCCCGACGGGTGGAAATCGCGCACCAGTCGCCGAGTGATCGTCTTACATTGTCGGCCAGCAGCCCCGGAAGGGGGTCCGTGTCGACACCGTCGGCCAGGTGCCCGGCCAGCAGGTCCCTTCCGTCGGCATCACGGCTCAGTTCGGCGATGCGGTCAGCGGTCGCCAGTGCCTTGTCGAGCGCGTCCATCGCTCCCTGGTCGCGCGGGACATAGCTCCCCAGGAGGGTGGCGTGCTCGGCTGCGAGGCGTACCACCTCGGCTGCGGCCGTGTGCCAGGCCAGAGCCTGGTCCAGACGCTTGACCAGCGACTTCGCCCAGGTTCCGGAGTGGGTGAGTGCCGCGACGGCCTCGCGGTCGGCCTTGTACCGCGCCGAGAACCGGGCCATCAGTCCGCGGTGCTGATCCGCAAAACGGGTCACCAGGTCCGGCAGGTCCGCCGACTCGGGGACTTGCTCACCGAAGACGTCCTCGGCGGCCGTGCGCGCCTCGGTCTCGGCGTCGAGAGCCTGCCGCAGCTCCTGCGCAGCCTGGTGTGCTCGGCGCAGGGTGCCACCGTCGAACCACCCTCGTGGCGGGCGGTGTTCGGCAGTGGTCAGATCCGCGAGCTCGCAGAGGGCGAAGGCCGCATCGACGTGCTCCTTCTTCGGCAGGCCGAAGAGGTCGGCGAGCTGCGCGAGCTGGCTGGAGACATCGTCCGGCAGCGACGCATCAGGTGAGCCGATGCCTTCCGGAAGGCCGGTCCGCACGGAACGCACGGTCAGCTGGAGTTCGCGAACCGATCGGGGTTCATCGACTGTCGCCGCGCACGGGCGGCGAGCCGTCGCGGTCCGCAGTGCGTCGAGAGCGTCGGATGCCTCGGTGGCGACTTGGTGCGCAGCCGTGCCGACCAGCCCGCGCCATGGGAAAGTCTCCCCCTCGGCAGCGGGGCGCCAGGCCCTGCTGATGGTCTGGGCGGCTGTGGCGATCTCCTGCAGGGCTCCTGCGCTCAGGGTTCGGACGGTCTTCGCGTTCTGGGCGGACAGTGGCAGCTGCGGCGTATCCGCCTGCTCAAGTTGGACCAGTCGTCCGAGGACGTCGTGGAGCGTCCGCTGGAGGGGCTCCCTGTTCTGGTTCATCCCGGCGGCGTACGCGGACAGCTCTTCGCGCAGGCGGCGTGCCCGCTCCAGTTCGTGCTCGGCGGCTCCGGTGACCCGGGCTTCGGTGGTCAGCACCCGGGCGAGTTCGGTGGCGACCGCCTTCTTGCTGGTATCGCCGCTGTGGAGCGCCATGACGAAGTCGCCGAGGCCCACGCCGCGCAGACGGTTGCGCACGACGTCGAGCGCGGCAGCCTTCTCACTGACGAACAGGACACTGCGACCGGCGTGCATGAGGGCGGCGATCATGTTGGTGATGGTCTGGCTCTTGCCGGTACCGGGCGGGCCGCTCATCACGAAGGACCGGTTGTCGAGTGCCGCGGCGATGCACTGGCGCTGAGAGGCGTCGGCGTCCAGCACCAGCGGGGTCTTCTCGGGAAGCTGGACGTCGTCGATGCGGTCCAGCTCGGGGGGCTCGAAACCGATGAGGTCGTCGGGCAGGCCCGCATCGGGACCGAGGGCAACGGCGCGGACCAGCGGATGTCCGAGGATCCGGTCCTCGTTCTGCTGCAGGTCCTGGTACATCGCTTCGCGGTGCGAGGCGAACAGGCCGAGCACGACGCGCTCGTCGACGGACCAGCCCTTCTGCCCGGCCGAGGCCGCGCGGGCAGCGGAGAAGAGAGCAGGCAAGTCGGTGACGTCGGTGCTGGTCACCGTGGACCAGTCGACGCCCATCCGATCCAGCTTCACAGCGAGTGCCGGGTTGTGGGCCCGGTCCTGATTGTCGGCCAGGTGGAGCCGGTACCGGCGATGGCTGTCACGGCGCAATTCCACCGGAACCAGCAGCAACGGAGCGGAGCTGCCCTCGTGAGCGCCGTCCTCTCGCCAGTCCAGCATGCCGATACCCAGCCACAGCACCCAGAGACCGTAGTCGTTGAACATCTGGCCGGACTTCTGACGCAGTTGGTACAGGGCACTGTCCAACGTCGCCTGGGTGGCCTTCTGAGTGATCAGCCCGGGTTTGGGCCGCCGCTCGACCGCTTCATGACTCTCGTCGTCGGCTTCCTCGGCAGCCTCTCCCACCGGTGCGAACTCGCAGCCCCTGACAAGTTCCGACAGCAGGAACTTCGCATCGGGTGAGATGATCTCCAGAGTTGACGTCCTGGTATGCCGAAAGTTCAGCAGCCGATTGCGCCCGCCCATGTCCAAGAGGGAGTTGCGCCACCCCTCGAGCACGACTTTCAGCCGATCGAGACCCGGATCGCGCGTAGTGGCGGACGCCGTCTGGGGCTGATGGGGCATGTGGCGAGTACCTCCTGAGCAGAGCGCACAGGGGTATCCACAGTCACAGGTCCCCCCTGGGAATATCTGCCTATCAGGCAACATGGCCCGACACGCAGAAGATAGGCAATGCGATATGCATTTGTTGTGAGGATGGAATGAATGGAGCGAAAGGGTCACTCTCGGGGCGAGGCTTCTCCGGCCCTGGCATTGCCACCTGCCCGGAGCCCCTTCAGGAACAACGAGTCCAGCACCGCCCACTCGGTCGCCCGGTCGACGACTTCCACCGTGCGCCCGTCCAGTGACGGCGTCTGCTTCGGGTCCTCCATCGGGCACAGCCACCACAGACCATGCGGGCTCTGCGCGGGGCGGCGGGCCGCCTGTTGCAAGGTCACCAGCAGATCGTGGCCGCCGCCGTCGAAGTAGCGGGCGAGGAGACCGGCGTTGTGGACGAACAGCACCGCCTTGGAGCCCGCCTCCTCCGCCATACCGATGAGGCGCTCCGACATCCGCCCGGTGACCCGTTGGACGTACGAGCGCAGACCCGGCTTCAGCTCTCCGCTGCCGGTGAAGGCCGAGTCCGCGCGCAGCACCTTGGACCAGTCGGTGTTCAACTCGTCGGCCAGCGCCCGGAAGATGCTGAGAAACTCCTTGTTGAAGTCCACCGGAACGACCCCGAAGTCTGCTGCCACCGCGGCCGCCGCACCCGGTAGGTCGGCGCCCTTGAGGGTCAGTGCGAGGAAACCTCCGCGCTCGGCAGACGTGGTGAGCCTGGTGCGCAGCACGGCCTGCGGGTCGCGTCCGGCCGCCGCTGCCGTCCGGGCCTCGGCGACCAGCACGCTGGTACGGGTGAAGGTGGAGCTCGACCAACGTGTTCCCTCGACCGCTGGAGGGAAGAAGCGCCTGCGAACGGTGTCGTACTCCAGCGGGAAGCCGGCTTCCTGGAGCGCGTCCTCGATCTCGATGTGCGTGGGCGCATCAGGAACCGGCACCGATGGGAATCGTGCCTTGACGCGTGCCACGAGTTCGCTGATCGAGATGCCTGTTTCGCGGCGCACTCCGGCAGCGGCCTGGGAGATGCGCAGGGCACGGGCCAGCCCGAGTGCCTTGGGGTAGATCTCCAACCGTGGCGATGCGGAGGCATGCCGGGCGGCCACGGCGGCGAGGCTGACCAGGCGGGTGTCGGCGAGCGGAGTCATCCCGCTGGGCGCGGCGACCTCGCGCAGGGTGCGTACGACGGTGGCCCGGCCGGGCAGCGGATCCTCATCGGCCAGCCGGTCGGCCTCCGTGCCGAGGGCTGCCGCGTAGTTGGCCAGTTCCTGCGGGGTGGGATCGTCCGTGCCCGGCAGCGAGTCGAGTGCCAGCAGGACGCGGGAACCGCGGCGCAGCACCTCAAGGCGCGGCTCACGTTCCGTGCCGCGCTGGAGCGCCTCGGCGTCGGCGGCTGCGCGGACGACAGCCAGAGCCTTGGCCAGTGTGCGCTCTGGGGTGTCGTCCCCTGCGCCGTGCCGCACACGGAGTTCGGCAGCCGCTTCCTGGACCGTCATCACGCGGCCCGACTGGGCCAGGATCTGCACCAGTTCGTCTCGGATCTGCGAGATCCAGTCGGTGCCGGCCCACTCCTCGATCGCGGCCACATGATAGCGGGAGACAGTGGCCTGGCTGCTGCTCAGGTGCTTGGCAATGGCCGTCTGCGGTGGCCATGCCCCAAGTGGGGAGAGTCCGCCACCGTCGGAGGCCGAGCGCGGAAGGCCAAGCGTGAGACGGATGATGTCGGGGCGCAGATTGCCCTTGCGGGCCGGCCCGGGCGCGAGGCGTGAGGCGAGCGAGTCGACGGGTTCGGCGGCGACGAGCTGCGCCTGTGCCTGCGGATCGGCGGACAGTGACGGCGGCATGGGGGCAGCTGCGGAAGAGGCGGGCTCCGCGGGCGGCCGTCGCAGCATCGCCGTCCACTGCTTGTGGCGCCGGTTGAGCTCTCTGCGTACGAGCGTTCCCGCACCACGGGCACGGGCAATCGTGTGCGGGGGGACATCGAGCAGTTCCTCGACGGTACCCGCGCGCAGACCATTGGCGACAGAGACGGCGCGTGGGGAGAGTCCGGCCGCCTCCAGGGCGGTGGTCAGCTCGGCGGCAGCGGCGGCCGTCTCACGGGCTTCCTCCGTGCTGGCGGCGACAGCCCCGACAGTGGCAGGGGTGGTGGCCGGCTTCGCCGAGTCCGCCGTGCGGAAGATCTGCCGCCATGCGTCCTCCATCTGCTTGAAGGTGTCGAAGCGACGGTCGACATCCCGGTGCAGAGCGCGCTGGAAGAATGCGGTGAGACCATCGCGAAGTCCCGGCTCGAACAGCTCGGCCGCGACGAACAGTGCGACATCCTCGCTCATCCGAGGATCGGTTTGGCCGTCCCCCCAGACGGGGCGCTCCCCGGACGCCATCTCGTGCAAGGTCACAGCCGCCGCGTAACGTTCGGCATGATCGTCGTACAGCGAGCGACGGGTGCTGCCGAGGAACGGGTCGAGGTAGCCGCGCGTACCCGCCGTGATGTCGCGCTCGGAGGCATCTGCCAGGGAGAAGTCGAAGAGCAACAGCTCCCACGAACCGTCGTTGCGCTTGTGCAGGCCGAGGTTGTCCGGCTTGATGTCGCGGTGCCGGGTGCCCTTGGCGGCCAGTTGGTCGAGCGCGATGAAGAGGTCGTTGCCGTACCGCTCCAACTGGTCGTAGGTGAGCCGTCCTTCGCCGCGCAGCCGTGCGCCGAGGGAGGACTCCCCCGCGTATTCGAGTTCCAGGACGGTGTGACCGGCGATCTCGCGGGGTTCTTCGAGGAGCCTGACGATCCGGCCGCCGCCCACCGCCTTGAGTGCCTGGGCCTCCGCGTACAGCCGGACGTCCTTGTCCTGGTCGAGCGCAACCTTGAAGACGCGTTCCTCGACGACCGCCCTGCCGTCCGGTCCTTCGGTCTCTTCCACCACTCGCTCGACCAGCAGTGCGCGGGCCGTGGCCCCCGTTCCGAGTACCCGCCGGACCATCCAGGTCCCGTCGACCGACTGTCCGGGCACCGCCGTAAGAGGGTCGGTCTCGGCGGACACGGACTGGTCCGGAACCGTGATCTGCTGTTCGGCCTCGTTCAGCAGATCCAGGAAGCGCTCCGTCGAAGGCAGCCGGTCCACGACTTCCGCACGCGTGGCACGGTAGACGAGGTCGTCGAGGCTGTCGGAGAGCCCATCTGCCACTGCGTAGGGGTGCAATCCACCCTCCGCGGACAACCGCTCGATCAGCGCGCTGCGCCGGTCTGCCGGGGGCTCCCCCGTGAGCAGGAGATACGCGAGCGATCCCAGTCCGAAAAGGTCCAGGTCCACCGGATCGGCGAACTCCTGGTCAGTCTCCGGGGCCAGAAAGACCTGCGAAGCGTCTTCGATCAGGGTGCCGTCAAGTGGAGTATCGCCGATGGAGCGCATCGAAGTGGTGTCGAAATCACGGGCGGCCGTCTGCCAGTCCGTGATCCGAACCACGGGATCGGAACCGTCCTCGTCGGCCGAGACATAAACCGACCGAGCGGCGAGCGCACGGTGGTAAAGGGAGCGGTTGTGGGCATAGCGGAGCGCCTCGGCAAGCTGGCGTACCAGGTCCAGCCTGATCTCCGGGGTGAGCTTGCCGCCGTAGGCGTCCAAGTAGGCGTCGAGCCGGAGATCGGTGTGGCGGTGGCGAAAGAGAATCGCCGGGCCGCCCTGGTGTTGACGGATCTGTACAGCCTGCGCGATGCCACGGTGCGTGATCCCCTGCAGCACCTGGTACTCCCGGCGGGCCGCACGATCCGCGGCTCGCTTGGCTGCCTCCCCGGCCAGCTGCTCGACCAGGTATATCCGGACGCGCCCACCCTCCTGGACCAGCCCGTCATCGCGAACAGCCAGACGGTCCTCCCAGCCGGGGCCCGCGTCCAGCACACCGGGTTCCAGCTTCCAGTCGTCGCCGTACCGGAGGTGTGCGGTGGAGTTGCTGATGCCGATCTTCTGCATCAGCTGCTCCAGCAGCTGGGCGGACTGTGGAGTGACCCGCCAGCTCTCGCGCTCCGGTGGCTTGCCGAGCAGGTCGTCCCAGATCCTGCCGAGTCCGCCGGCACCGTCATTGCGGCCGTACACATTGATCCGCTGGAACTCGTCGAGGCCGCTCACCAGGCCGGGTGCATGGAGAAAAACTGCAGGCTTGATGAACGGGACCCGCCGCGGATCGACGCCCATGGACCGTGCGGCCCGCTCCAGCTGGCCCTTGAGTTCCTTGCACTTCAGGTCGGTGAGGTGCAGCGGGTTCTTCAGCGTGCGGACGCGGTCGTCATGGAACTGCCAGGTGTCGCCGTGGTTGATGACTCGGCCGGGGTGCCCCTTGAGCTCCAGGAGATACAGACCACCGGGCACGGCAATGAAGAGGTCGCACTCGTTGGTCCGGCCGGACGCCGCGGTGAAGGAGAACGTGGCCCAGGCACGGTACGGCTCGGCAGCCGGCATCAGCTGTCGGACGTGATCGAGCCCTTCCTGCTCCCACGAAAAGGTGGAACGGCGCGACTGAAACCAGCGCTCCTTGCGCGGAGGGCGCGGCTTCGGGGCCGAAGGCGTTCCTACTGCCGTCACGGTCCGACCTCCGCGGTATCCATCTCGCTCTGTGAACGAACGCACAGTCCGGACCGACCTTACCTCGGGCCTGACCGGCCGCACCTGCCCCCATCGGCTTGGCATCCGGCCGGCGGCGACTTCGCGGCGGGACCGGAGGGAGCCGCGGCTCCGGCCGAGCGCTGCCCGACCTCGACGCAGGGCGCGCTGAGGGGCGTCTGGTCCCGGATCGCCGTACGACCGGTTCGCGGGGCCCGGCGGGGTTCCGCGAACCGGCGGACCGGCTTTCTGTCCCTACCGCTTCGGCCGGGAGAGGCCCTGTTTCAGACCGGTATCCACTGCGCTCATCAGGATGCCCTGTGGCGTTTCACCCGACATCTCCCAGATCATCATCCCCAGCAGCCCCTTGGACTTCACGTAGTCGGTCTTCTTGCCGATGGACCAGGCGTCGTCGAAGGACCACCACTGGCTGCCGGTGTAGCCGTACGTGGAGATCGACTGCTCGTCGCGATGGACCGTCATCGTCGGGTAGGCGCCGATGAGGTTTGCGTAGCCGCGCGTTCCGGCCTCCTCCGCGAACTGGCCGGGGGCCGCACCACTCGCGGACTGCCATTCGCCCGCGACCCCGCCGTCCGTGACGCCCTGCCAGCCGCGCCCGTAGAAGGGGATGCCGAGGGTCAGTTTGCGGGGTTCGACTCCCGCGTCCGTGTACGCCTCGATGGCGGCGTCGGCACTGAAGTGGAAGTCGTACGGGTGCTGCTCGTCGGTGTAGAGGTTGGCCTGGTGGCCGTACGAGGTCGAGGGCGAGAGACCGCCGACGGTCGCGGTGGTCGTGGTGCCGGAGACGGTGGCGGCGAGTTCACCGCCCCGGTGGACGTCGTAGGCGGCGACCCGCTGGTCGTCGGTCGACGCGGTCCACGCCAGGGTGACGGAGGAGGAGTCGGCCGCGGTGGAGCGCAGCGAGCCCGGAGCCGTCGGCGGGGAGGTGTCGGTGGCCGGGTCGACGGTGGTGACGGCCAGCGGGGCGCTCTCGGCGGAGGTGTTGCCGCGGGTGTCGCGGGCCCGGACGGTGAAGGAGTAGGCGGTGGCGGGGGTGAGCCCGGTGACAGTGGTGCTGGTCGTCGCCGTCGCGGTGCCGACCACCTTGCCGCCTGCCAGGACGTCGTACGACGCCACGGGGAAGTCGCCCGCCGCCGCAGCCGTCCAGGACAGCGACGCGGTGCGGGCGGTGACGTCCGTCTGCTTCAGCCCGCCGGGGGCGCCCGGGGGCACGTCCGGCGACCCGTCGCACTTGTCGCCGTGGATCCGGCATCCGGTCGGCGCGGAGACCGGGCCCTTGGCCACGAACCAGAAGCTGTACGGCTCGGTCGTGCCGTGCGCGGCGACCGTGCCGTTGTAGTGGGCGTTGCCCGCGGTGACGTGGCTGCCCCGGCTGGTGACGGTGCCGTTGTACGAGGTGTCGATCGTGACGGCGGCCGGCAGGTCGAATTCGAGACTCCAGCCGGTGACGGCGGTGTCGGTGTCGTTGTGCAGGACGTACGTCCCCTTCCACCACGAGCCGTTGTCGGCGGAGGTGAAGGTGGCCGTCAGCCTGCCCGCCGCGTGCGCGGGGGCGGCCTGCAACGACAGCAGCGCGAGGAGGAGTCCGAGGACGGCGACCGCGGCGGTCGCCGTCCTCCCTCTGGAGGTCAGGTGCTCGAACATGGTGCACCCCCCCTTGGAGCAGGGACCGGTGAGGCGGTCCTGAAGAGGAGCGGAGGCGTACCTGGTGCCATGGAGCACGGGGGAAACTGAAAGGTCTGGACCAAATCGTCAATAGGTACAGACCATTTGGGGGTGCGCGCCGGACACCGCACGGGGGCGACGACAGCGGACGACAGGTGGCGGTCCGACGGCCGACCGGGCCCGTACGCGACCCGCGCTTCAGCAGGTGCCGGCGCCAAGTATGGGACAGATGTGCGAATTCGGCTCGGCGGTGGCTATGATCACGCATGGCAAGGCTGTAGCGCAGAGGTCGTCGCGCCCTAGCATCGAGCTGGAGGACGTCGGTTCGAATCCGACCGGCCTTGCCACCTTTTCGTGGAGCGGAGTCGATGGCGTCGGTTCGTCCCGAGCGGGCGGAGACCCCGGTCGTCCCCTCCGGACCGGGTGCCGACGGGGACCTGGGAGTAGTGATGTTGCAGCCGATGCCCGTGCGCTGTCCCGCGATCGAGCACCCGGACATTCCGCTCGCCGACCCGGCACTGCTGGATCCATTGCTGGAGCGGCTGGGTTCGGTGCGTCCGGTCGAGGCGGACGAGACCTACGCGCTCGGTTCCTTGCGGACGGACGGCCGGGTCGATCTGTGCAAGCAGGGGCTCGGTGTGGCGGGTACGGTCCGGGTGATGCCCGCCGCCGCACGGTCCCCGCACGCCGCGCACGTACTGCTCGGCACCAACTCGCTGGGCGACGAGGGAGCGCGGGCCGTCGCCGACTCGCTCGCGACCGACGGGCACGGCCTGCGCACCGTCTACCTCGGCTGCAACCGGATCGGAGCCGACGGGGCCTCGGCGCTCGCCGGCGCGCTCGCCGGGGACGACACCGTGCGGGCGCTGTGGCTGAAGCGCAACCCCGTGGGCGACGCCGGTGTCCGGGCGCTCGCGGCGATGCTGCGGCGCAACACCGAGCTGCGCACCCTCGACCTGGTCAACACCGGGCTCTCCACGGAGGGCCTCGGCGCGCTCCTCTCCGCGCTCGCCGAACGGTCCCGGCCGGTCGAGCGGCTGTTCCTCGGCGGCAACGGGCTCGGCCCCGACGCCGCGCCGCTGCTCGCCGCCCTGATCCGGGACGCGGGGGTTCGGGAGCTCTACCTGCCGTCCAACCACCTCGGTGACACCGGTACCGCCGTGCTCGCTGCCGCCGCCGACCCCGCCCGGCCCGTCCGGCTCGGCCTCGGCGGCAACGGGATCGGGCCCGACGGGGCGCGCGCCCTGGCCGACGCGCTCGACGGGATCGAGGCACTCGATCTGGGCCGCCCGCTGTCCGAACGGACCCTCGGGGCCAGCTCCAACCTCACCGGTGACCCCGGCGCCGACGCGCTGGCCGGGGCGCTGCACGGCAGTCCGCTGCGACGGCTGGAGCTGCGCCACACCGGGCTCACCGGACGGGGCGCGAAGACCCTGCTGGCCGCCGTCGACTCGCGCTCCCGCCTGGAGTACGTGGGGCTGGGCCCCGGTCTGCCCCGCCGGGTGAAGCGTTCCTTCGCCGCGCGACTGCGCCCGGACCGCGGCGCCCACGCGGACCTGCTCGCGGTCAGGAGCGTCTACCGATGAGCCCGAAGACGGATCCGGACGCGGGGACGAGGCTCTTCGATCCGGAGGAGACGGCGAGCCTGCGGCAGGTGCGCCGGTACGCGGTGCCCCGCTGGATGATCGAGGCGTCCGCCGAGCGGCGCGCGGACGGTGACTGGCGGGGGGCCTGCGCGGCGGCCCTGTTCGACGTGGCCTTCGACCTGTCGGAGATCGCCTCGGCGCACGGGCCCGACGTGGCCGCGGCGCTCGGCGAGGATCTGCGCCATCTGGTGCCGGACCTGGTGCGCTGGCACCTGCCGCGCGTGCTGGGCGGACGCTCGACGCTCGCCGCCGACCTGACCGTCGTCCTGGCGGGGTACGGCGCCGTGGAGGGTGCGCCCGAGGCGGACGTCCCGTACCTGTACCTGCGCACTCCCCCGATGATCGAGGGTCCGCAGCGGATCTCGCTCCGGTTCGGGACGGTGCGGCTCGGCGGCGGTTCCCGTACCTTCCGCCCGGGGGCCATGGACTGGCGGGCCTGCCGGTACCTGTGGGACGCGCGGCGCACCGGTGAACTCCGCGCCCGCGTCGGCAGTGCGGTCCGGTCGCCGTTCCTCCACGCCGACGGCACTCCGCTCGGGGCGGACGAACTGCCCGGCGCTGACCCCGGAACCGCCGACCCGGTGGCCCACGCCGAATGGGTGACGCTGCTGCACCAACGCGGGCGGGTCGCCGACTCCCTCGCGGCGGCCGGGATCGAGCTGGACACGACCGAGCCGGACACGCCGTCCTGGCACCGGGCGGAGCCGGAGTCGGTCCTGGGACGGCTCGCCCTGGACGTCCCCCGCCTGGAAACCGAGGCCCGACGGTTCGCGGAGCTGTACGCGACGGACCGCCTCCAGATCAGCGGGGACTGGTACGCCCGCATCCTGCTGGAGTTCACGGGCGATTACGGCGACAGGCGGCTGCGGATCGGGCTCGTCGGGCGCGACACGGTCGCGGACGTGCCCTTGCTCCCTCCGGCGCACTGGCGGCGGCTGCCGGATCTCGACCTGCTGCGGACCGGTGCGCTGACTCCGGCTCAGCTGCATCCGCTGGTCGGGGAGGCCCTGTTCCCCGGTGTCGTGTTCCCCGGTGCGGAGCCGGCCGGTCCGCCGGGGCCGACGCCGCCCGCACCGGTACGTGTGCGGTGCCGCGGCGAATGGCACGAGGTCGCCTTCCGGGACGGCAGGCTCGCCACCCCGCACAGCGTGCAGGAGCAGCAGCGCGAGAACGCGCTGCGCGCCTTCGGCGGCGCGGTCACCGGGTGCTTCGCGGTGGAGCACTCCTGCACCACCGGCACCGGCCGGCTCCCCAAGGCCCTGCGGGCCCAGCGGCGGGACCTCTTCCTGCGCGCCCAGCACGGCGACACCCCGGGGGTGCTGGAGCTGTTGGACGCGGGCGTGGATCCCCGGATGCGGGACGCCGGACGGCGCGGTCTGCTCCACGTGCTGCACTTCCTGGACCACGAGCCCCTGCTGTCCCGGCTGCTGGACGCCGGTCTCGATCTGGAGGCGCCGGACCACCGGGAGCGCACCCCGCTCTGCGTGGCGGTCGCCGACCGGGGTTCGGCGGAGCTGGTGAGGGCACTGGTCGAGGCCGGGGCACGGATCGACGTCACCGACCAGACGGAGCTCTCGCTGGCCCAGCTGATCCGCATGTACCGCCGGACGGACCTGCAGTTCCTCCGGGAACGGGTGGAGAAGGAGCACCCGGGCATCGGTGCCGAATGGTGGGACGAGTGGCAGGAGGAGCGGGAGGAGTACGAGAGTGAGGACGAGGACGAGTGAGCACCGTCGCCCGTGACACCGCGGGGCAGCCGCCCGCGACGCCCTCCCCCGTCGCCCCGGCGGGGCGTCCGCCCGTGACGCCGTCACCGGCCGCCGGACTCGCGGAGCCGCCCGGGCCGTCGGCTCCGGCCGCCGCGCCGGGGCCGCTGGACGCCGCCGACGAGCTCAACCGCCGGCTCCGCTCGTCCCGTACGGAAGCCGCCACCAACCCTCAACTCGAAGCATTGGCACTGGCGGTGACGGCCAATCAGCCCGTCCTGCTGTGGGGCGAGCCGGGGATCGGCAAGTCGGCCGGCATGGAACAGCTCGCCGCCGGGCTCGGTCTCGGACTGGAGACGGTCATCGCCAGTGTGCACGAGCCGTCCGACTTCGCCGGGCTGCCGGTCGTCGGTGACGACCCGGCCGTGACCGGGGTGCCGATGGCCCCGCCGGACTGGGCGGTGCGGCTGGCGCGCACGGGCCGGGGGCTGCTGTTCTTCGACGAGTTGTCGTCCGCTCCCCCCGCGGTACAGGCGGCGTTGCTGCGCGTGGTGCTGGAACGGCGGGTGGGCAGCCTGACGTTGCCCGAGTCGGTGCGTATCGTGGCCGCGGCGAACCCGCCGTCGAGCGCGGCGGACGGGTGGCACCTCAGCCCGCCGCTCGCCAACCGCTTCGTGCATCTGCTGTGGACGCACGACCCGCGCACGGTGGCGCGCGGCATGGCCGGTACCTGGCCCGAGGTGACGGTCCCCGTCGTCGACGCCGCCCGCGTCCCGGGGTCGGCGGCACGGGCCCGCGGAGCGGTCTCCGGCTTCCTCACCGCGCGCCCGGGTCTCGTCCACCACATCCCCGCCGACGCGGAGAGCCGGGGACGGGCCTGGCCGTCGCCGCGTACCTGGGACATGGCGCTGCGGCTGCTCGCCACCGGGTACGCGACGGGCGCCGGGCGGGAGGCACTCGCCGCCGCGCTGGCCGGGGCGGTGGGCGACGGCGCGGGCATCGAGCTGCTGTCGTACCTGGAGAACCTCGACCTGCCCGACCCGGACCGGGTGCTGGCCAACCCCGACGCGTTCGCCCTGCCGGAGCGCGGCGACCGCCAACTGGCCTTCCTCATCGCGATCGTGGCGGCCGTCCAGGGCGATCTCACCCAGAAGCGCTGGGAGGCGGGCTGGGCGGTGCTGGCGAAGGCCGTGGACGCGGGCGTGCCCGACGTGGCGGCCAGGGCGGCGGTCGACCTGGCGTCGATGCGGGACACCGACTGGCCGGTGCCCGAGGGCATCGACGCGTTCGTGGAACTGCTCCAGCTGTCCGGCGCGCTGCCCCAGAGCGGCTGAGGCGGGTACGGAGGTGGCGAAGCCGGAAGCCGCCCCGGGGCGGGCCCAGTTGGACATGACCAAGCTGCTCGCCGCCCGCTACCGGGCGGCGACCGACCGGCCGTATCTGGCCTCGGCGCTGTACGCGCTGTCGGTGGTGCCGAGCGCCGAGGTACCGACGATGGGAGTGGACCGGCACTGGCGGTGCTACGTGTCGCCCGCCTTCGTGGAGGCGACGCCGGTGGCGGAGCTGGCCGGGGTGTGGCTGCACGAGGTGGCGCATCTGCTGCGCGACCACCACGGCCGCGCGGAACGGCTGCCCGCCTCCGACCGGCGCGACCACCACCGCCTCAACGTGGCGCAGGACTGTGAGATCAACGACGACCTGATCGCGGACGGACTGCCGCTGCCGGCGGGCCGGTTGGAACCCCGTCTCTTCGGCCTGCCGACCGGGCGGCTCTTCGAGGACTACCTGCCGTCGATTCCGCCGGGGTCGCCCGCCCACGACTGCGGTTCGGGCGCGCACGGGCAGCCCGCGCCCTGGGAACTGCCCGGGAGCCAGGGGCCGACGAGCCTGGGCCCGGTGGAGGCGCAGGCGCTGCGGCGGCACACCGCGGAGGCCATGCGTGCTCACCGGCGCACCCGGGGCACGCTCCCGGGGGGCTGGGAGCGCTGGGCCGACGGGATCCTGGAGCCCAGCATCGACTGGCGGCAGGCGCTCGCGGGCGCCGTCCGCGAGGCCGCGGCCTGGGCGGCCGGGGCGATGGACTACACGTACCGGCGTCCCTCCCGGCGCAGTGCGGCGCTGCGCGGCGTGGTCCTGCCCAGCCTGCGCCGTCCGCTGCCCCGGGTCGCCGTGGTCATCGACACCTCGGGGTCGATGGGGGACGACGAACTCGGCGCGGCGCTGGGCGAGGTCACCGGTGTGCTGCGGGAGGTGGGCGTCCGGGGCAACCGGGTCACGGTACTGGCCTGCGACGCGGACGTGCAGAGCGTGTCGCGGGTGACCTCCGCCGAGCAGGTCGCCCTGGGCGGGGGTGGCGGCACCGACATGCGGGTGGGCATCGCCGCCGCGCTCGCGGCCCGGGACCGGCCGAACATCGTCGTCGTCCTCACCGACGGCTTCACCCCCTGGCCGGACGAGGCACCTTCGTGCCGGCTCGTCGCGGCGCTGATCGGCGCGGATGCCCCGCAGCCGCCGCAGTGGGTGGAGACGGTGCGCGTCACCGGCTGACTCAGTGACGTACGGTCGGCCGATGTTGTGCATACGAGGAATCGTGCTGCCGGAACGCGAGGAGCGGGTGTTCCGGATCGACGGCGGAGTGCTGCGCGAGGGCGCACCGCCGGACGGACTCGCGGGGCGGGACACGGAGTTGGTCGTCGACGGCGGCTGGCTGCTGCCCGGACTCGTCGACGTGCACACCCATCCGGGGGCGCTGTCGACGGACGAACCGTTCGACGAGGAACTGCTGCGCGAGCAGTTGGGTGAGCACCGGGATGCCGGGGTGCTGGCGGTGCGCACCCCGGGCACCGCGGCGCGGATGCCGGCGTGGGTGGACGAGGACCCGAGGCTGCCGCGTGTGACGTCGGCGGGGCGGTGGCTGGCCACGCCCGGCCGGTTCTTCCCCGGCTTCGGGCGCGATGTGACCGAGGACGAACTGGTGCGGGCCGCTGTGGAGGAGGCCACCGCCTCGTCCGGCTGGTGCAAGGTGATCGGCGACTGGGCGCAGGACGAACCGGCCGTGCCGCTGCCGCTGTTGACCTCGGTCGTGGAGGCGGTGCACGCGGTGGGCGGGAAGGTCGCCGTGCACTGCCAGACCACCGAGGGCTCGCGCAACGCCGTGCTGGCGGGCGCCGACAGCCTGGAGCACGGGATGCATCTGGACCCGGCGCTGCTCGACCGGATGGCCGCGCAGGGCACGGCGTTCGTCCCGACGCTCGGCGCCTTCGGCGCGCGGGCGGACGAGATGCGGGCGCGGGAGCCGGGCGTGCGCCGCGATCTGTGGCTGGCGGGCTGGGACGTCATGCCCGGCACCGTGCGAGCCGCCCACGAGGCGGGTGTCACGGTCCTGGCGGGCACCGACACCTTCCCGTGCGGAACGGTCGCGGGCGAGATGTCCTGGCTGGTACGGGCCGGGCTGTCGGCCACGGCGGCGCTCGGGGCGGCGTCCTGGACGGCGCGGGCCTGGCTCGGGCTGCCGGGCCTCGTCGACGGGGCTCCGGCCGATGTCGTCGCGTACGCGGCCGATCCGACACGGGACCCGGCCGTTCTGGAGCACCCGAGCCGGATCGTGCTGCGGGGGCGCGTGGTGCGGTGAGCGCGCCACCCCCGGGACCGGCGCCGTGATCGTCCTGGGCCGGGCGGCGGCCGTGTCCCAGGCCGCCGCAGGGCAAACCTCCGGCCGCCCGGCGCGAGGAGCGTGCGCGCCGTAGGCCGCGTACGCCGGTGCGCACGTCATATGACCTGCGCTTTCATTCCTCCCCCGAAGATCGTCCGGACCCGTGACCCGACGATCGGCGGCTGCGTTGGGGCTGGCGAACGGCTCACGCACAGTGGGCCGGAGAACGGAGGAGAGAACCGCATGACGAAGAGGACGACGCTGGCCGCGGCGGCCCTGACCGCCGGTCTGGGCCTGGCGTTCAGCCCGGCCGCCCAGGCCGTGCAGAGCCCGGTCGCCGCGCCCGCGGCGAAGGCACCGGCCGCGGTCTGCACCGTCAACGACAACGGGGTGAACTTCCGCGGCGGACCGGGCACGGACTACCCGGTCCTGGGCCAGGTGAACAAGGGCCAGAACCTCGAGAAGCGCGGCAGGCAGGGCAACTGGGTCATGGGCGACCTGTGGGGCGGACGCACCGGCGTCTGGATCCACACGGCCTACCTCAACTGCTGAGGCCGCCGCGCCCCGGGGCCCTCGGCCGCTGAGGTCCGAGCGCCCCTGCCCCGTCCCCGCAGGGCCCCGCACCGCGCTCACCGCGTGGTGCGGGGCCTCGTGACGTTCCGGCGGCCGTCCCCCTCGGCCGCCCGGTACGGGGTGTTCCGGGGTGTCAGGCCCCGGCGGCGAGCCGCGCGAGGCGGCGAGCCTCGTCGCGGGTGGTACGGGCGATGGCGTCCTCGTCCGCGGTGATCAGGCGGCCGTCCTCGACGACCGGTCTGCCGTCGACGAGGGAGAGGGTGACCGGGGCGGCGGCGCCGAGGACGAGCGCGGTGACCGGGTCCGCGATGGAGGCGTGGGCGAGGGTGTCCATGTTCCAGAGCACCAGGTCGGCGAGCTTGCCGGGTTCCAGGGAGCCGATCTCGTCGGCGCGGCCCAGCACCCGGGCGCCGCCGCGCGTTGCCAGGCGCAGGGCCTGACGGGCGTTCAGGGCCTTCTCCCGATGGGTCCCGAGCCGATTGACGAGGAGGGCGTTGCGCAGTTCGGTGTGGAGTTCGCCGGACTCGTTGGACGCGGTGCCGTCGACGCCGAGGCCGACCGGGACACCGGCCGCGAGCATGTCGGGGACGCGCGCGATGCCCGCGGCGAGCCGGGCGTTGGACGAGGGGCAGTGCGCGACGCCGGTGCCGGTGCGGGCGAAGACGGCGATGTCGGAGTCGTTCATGTGGACGCAGTGCGCCATCCACACGTCGTCGCCGAGCCAGCCGGTCGACGCGAAGTAGTCGGTCGGTCCCATGCCGAAGAGTTCGTGGCAGAACTTCTCCTCCTCCACGGTCTCCGAGCCGTGGGTGTGCAGGCGCACCCCCTTGCGGCGGGCCAGCTCGGCGCCCTCGCGGAGGAGTTCGGTGGAGATGGAGAACGGGGAGCAGGGAGCGACGGCGATCCGGGTCATCGCGTCGAACGAGGGGTCGTGGTGGGCGTCGACGGTCGCCTCGGTGGCGGCGAGCGCGCCGTCGAGGGTCTCCACGGCGAAGTCCGGGGGCAGTCCCCCGTCCGACTCGCCCCGGTCCATGGAGCCCCGGGCGAGGGTGAATCGTACGCCCATGTCACGGGCGGCCCCGATGATGGCACCGGACAGGTCACCGGCGTCCCGCGGGTGGACGTAATGGTGGTCCACGGCTGTGGTGACCCCGCCCCGGGCCATCATGGCGAGCGAGCCCTGCGCCGCGGCGCGGACCATCGGTTCGTCGATGCGCGCCCATGTCGGGTAGAGGGCGACGAGCCAGTCGAACAGGTTGTGGTCGGTGGCGAGGCCGCGGGTGATCCACTGGTAGAAGTGGTGGTGCGTGTTGACCAGGCCGGGGGTGACCAGGTGCCCGGTGCCGTCGACGCGGCGTACGACGTTCTCCAGGCCCCCGGGTGCCGGGCCGGGCCCGACGCTCTCGATGCGATTGCCCGCGACGACGACGTGCCCGGAGGCGTACTCGGTGTCGTCGGCGTCGACGGTCGCGATCGCGCAGTGCTCGACGACGATGCGCTCCACATGCTCGGGGACTGATGTTGCGGCCATGGCGCTTCCCTCTCTGTCCGGTGGTACGGGCACGGCGGGACCCTGGGGTCTGTCTTCGAACCGCAGCCTGCCGTGCGACGGTGGTTCGAGAACAGGTCCTGGGCCGAGGGTGGACCGAGGTGCCCGTCGGGACATGGGCCTCGGTTGTCCGTCGGACCGGATGCCGGCTGTGTCATGGGTTTGCCTCCGGCCCGGCCGGTCCCTCCGCCCGGGTGGTGCGGGCGGGGGGACCGGCGCGGCGCCGCGTCGGAGATCGGCTCAGAGATTGGTCATGTCGACCGGGATCCGCGGTTCGGTGCCGTCCCGCAGCACGGTGGCCTCGATGAGGCCGTACGGGCGGTCCGCCGCGAAGTAGACCTCGTTGTCGTTCTGGAGACCGAACGGTTCCAGGTCCACGAGGAAGTGGTGCTTGTTCGGCAGTGAGAAGCGGATCTCGTCGATCTCGCCGCGGTGGTCGATGACGCGCGAACCCATGTGGTAGAGGGTCTGCTGGAGGGAGAGGGAGTAGGTCTCGGCGAACGCCTGGAGCATGTGCTCGCGGGTCTGCTCGTAGGACTTCTCCCAGTCGGGCATCCGCTTCTCGTCGTCCGTCCAGTTGAACCGCCACCGGGCGGAGACCTCGGTGGCGAGGATGCGGTCGTACGCCTCCTTGAGCGTGGTGTACTCGTCCTTGACGTAGCCCCGGAACTCGGAGTGCGTGGAGTTCATCACCACGAGGTCCTTGAGCCCCGAGACGATCTGCCACTTCTCGCCGTCGTAGGTGATCTGGGCCGTGCGCGTCTCCTGGCCCCGGCGGACGAAGGAGTGCTTGGCCTCGTCGGCTCCGATGAACCGCGTGCTCGTGTCCGAGGTGGCGATGCGCTCCCAGGAGTACTCCTCGATCCGGATCCGGGCGACCTTGATCGGCTCCTGGGACGTCACGAAGTGGCGGGCGAGGTGGATGCCGAACTGCTCGGCGGATTCGATGCCGTGCTTCTTGGCGAACGCGTACACCGTGTTCTTGGTGGTGTCGGTCGGCAGGACGTGGGCGTTGGATCCGGAGTAGTGGACGTCCTCCATGGCGCCGGAGAGGGCGACGGAGACGTTCAGGTCCTTGATGTGGTGGGTGTCGCCGTCCCGGGTGATCCTGACGACGCGGTTCTCCGCCTTGCCGTACTGGTTCTGGCCGAGGATCACAGGGCGGGTGCGGGGGGAATCGGCGGTCATGTCGGTGCTAGCTCCCTCGGTAAACGGAGTAGCCGAACGGGTTGAGCAGCAGCGGTACGTGATAGTGCTCGCCCGGGACGACGGCGAAGGTGATCGCCACCTCGGGGAAGAACACGCCGCTGTCCCTTGCTCGGGGGGCGTCCTGCTGTGCCCCGGCCGGCCTCTTGCCGGCGGTGTGCGACTCGAAGTACGCCTCGGTGTCGAGGTCGAGCCGTACGTGGGTGGTGCCCTCCGGCAGTGCCGGCAAGTCCTTGCAGCGGCCGTCCGCGTCGGTGGCGGAGCCGCCGAGCGCGGTCCACGGGGCGTCCCTCCCGCCACGGGCGGTGAGCCGGACGGCGACGGCCGCGGCGGGGCGGCCGATGCTGGTGTCCAGGATGTGGGTGGACACCGATGCGGTGGCGGAGGTGCTCAAGACCTTCACTCTCTTTCCATGACGGGGCGGTACGTGTCTTCCGTGGCGAGGCGGGTGAGCCGGATGCGGTTGATCCTGCCGAGTTCGGTGCGCACGTGTTCGCTTTCCGCCTCCGGCGAGTTCCCGATCCGGGACTTCACGGCGTCGCGCATCTGTTCACCGGTGGCTCCGGTGGCGCAGATCAGGAAGACGTGTCCGAACCGTTCCTGGTAGGCCAGGTTCAGTTCGAGCATCTCGGTCCTGAGTTCCTCCGAGGCCCCGGCCATCCCCCGCTGTTCGCGGGAGGAGACCGGATCGCCGGGCCTCGGGCGGCCGATCGGCGGGTGAGCGGCCATCGCCTCGGCCAGGTCCCCCGCGGTCAGCGCGGCCGTGGCGGCGTCACTGGCGCGAAGGAGGGCTCCGGTGTCGGCGTAGGGGCGTCGGGAGAGGATCGCTCTCCCCCATGCCGTACTGGCGCACACCTCGTGCAGAGCGGCGGTGGCCTCGTCTTCCGCCAGGGTGTTGAACCGGGACAGGCCCGGTGTGGAGCTCGAAGTCACGGGAGCCTCCGTGGCTGTTCTCGCGATGCGAATCGTCACTCCGCGGCGGTCGGGCTGCGCATAGCTAACGCCCTCCGCGACACAACGTCAACACTTTGTTGAAATTACGCGAACGCGTGGGGCCGCCGTCCGAGGATCCGGCCGGCGGCCCCACCCACGTCTGGCGGATCCCGGCCGCCGAGGTCTCCAACTACCCTTCCTTGGAGGCGCTTTCCCTGTTCAGGTAGTTGTAGACGGTGAAGCGGCTGACGCCCAGCGCGCTCGCGACCGTCTCCACGCCATGGCGCACGGAGAACGCCCCGCGTGCCTCCAGACTGCGCACCACCGCCTGCTTGGCCCTGCGGTCCAGCTCCGACAGCGGCATCCCGTGGCGGCGTTCCAGGGCGGCCAGGATGTGGTCGAGCGACTCCGAGAGCTGGGGCAGCCGGACCGCGACGACGTCCTCGCCCTCCCAGGCCAGCACCACGTCGTCGGCCTGGGCCCGGTCGGGCCCGAGCAGTTCGGCACCCATGGCGTCGACGAGCGGCTTGACCGCCGCGACGAGGGGGTGGTCCGCGGGGACGGTCACTTGGCGTCCTCCCCGATGACGTTGACCTGGAGCGACACCCGGGTCGCGCCCGAGGCGAGGACGCTGCGCAGCAGGGTGTCCACCGTGCCGAGCACCTGGTCGGCGCCGCCCTCCGCCGTGTTGCCGAAGGGACCGACGTCCACGGCGTCCAGTTCGGCCGTCCGGATGACCTCACGGGCCACGACCGCGTGGGCGGGCGCCTCGTCGAGATCGAAGGGCTCCGTGGTGAACTCCACTCTCAGGCGCACTGTGCCTCCACTCGCGTTCGCCGTGCCCGGGTGGACCGGCGGTCCGGGGCCCGACCCTAACGACAGCGGGCCGTCGGCGCCGCTGGGGTGCACCGCGGCGTTGCCCGAGGTGTGGTTCGCGTTGAACAGCCGGCGGCGTCCGGACACCATCCGATACGCCTTCCCGGGGACCGCCCGGCGCACGCCCCGGGGCACCGGCCGGTGCGTCCGTCACCCCGGGCGCCATACTGGGCGCATGCTCATCCGTAGCGCCCGCCCCTCCGATCTGCCGCTGCTCCAGGACATGGAACGGGCCGCAGGCGAGCCGTTCCGCGCGCTCGGCATGGCCGCGATCGCGGACGACGACCCCCTGCCGCTCGACCTGTTGGAGGACTACCGGCGCGCGGGGCGCGCCTGGGTGGCGGTGGACGACGCCGACCGTCCGGTCGGCTATCTGATCGCCGACGAGGTCGACGGCGCGGCCCACATCGAACAGGTCACCGTCCACCCGTCCGCCGCCCGGCGCCGGCTGGGCAGCGGGCTCATCGACCATCTCGCCCGCTGGGCGGCGGGCCGGGGCCTGGACGCGCTCACGCTGACGACATTCCGCCATGTGCCGTGGAACGCCCCCTACTACGCACGGCTCGGCTTCCGCGTGCTGGACGATGCCGAACTCACCGACGGGCTGCGGAAGATCAGGGCGGCGGAGGCGGAACACGGCCTGGACCGGTGGCCGAGGGTCTGCATGCGGCGCGACGCACCGCACACCGACCGCACCCCTCGACCCGCCGGAGCCGAGCGGCAACGCTGAGTGCAATCGGTCACGTTCGGGCCATGGGCCACACATGTTCGAGGGATTGTCGGTGGCGGGCCTTAAGGTGGGGTACATGGCATTAACTCCACGACACGTACCGTCCACCGACCCCTCGCACCAGGCCCGTTCGTCCCGTACGTCCGCCGCCGAGGCGAACCAGGCGATACGGGCGCTGGTCGACGCGCGGGCCGGGCAGGAATGGTCCCCCGTGGAGTCCGCCGCCTACGAGGTACTGCTGATCGAGTGGGCGGCCGCCACCCGGGGTTCGGCCGGCGACATCATCGAAGCCGCCTGACCGCCCCCGGGCGCGGCCGGGACCGCTGTTCCTACGCGCCGTAGCCCTCGCGCAGTTCGATCTTCCGGACCTTCCCGCTGACCGTCATCGGGAAGGACTCCAGGATCCGAAGGCCCCGCGGGACCTTGTAGTGCGCCAGCTGCTCGCGGCAGAACTCCGTCATCTCGTCCAGGGTCGGCGGGTCCGCCGGGTCCCTCGGAATGACACAGGCGAGGACCTCCTCGCCGTAGGTGTCGTCCGGCACGCCCACCACCTGCACGTCCGCGATCTTCGGATGGCCGTGGAGGAACTCCTCGACCTCCCGCGGGTACACGTTCTCGCCGCCCCGGATGATCACGTCCTTGATCCGGCCGACGATCTCCACATAGCCGTCCCCGCGCATCACCGCGAGATCCCCGGTGTGCATCCAGCGGCCGGGGTCGATGACCTGGGCGGTGCGCTCGGGGTCCTGCCAGTAGCCGAGCATCACGCTGTAGCCGCGGGTGCACAGCTCGCCCGCCGTGCCCCGCTCCACGGTCGCCCCCGTCACCGGGTCGACGACCTTGACCTCCAGATGCGGCATGACCCGGCCGACCGTACCGGTGCGCCGCTCCAGGTCGTCGTCCCGGCGGGTCTGGGTGGAGACCGGTGAGGTCTCCGTCATCCCGTAGCAGATGGACACCTCCTCCATGTGCATCTCGGCGACGACCCGCTTCATCACCTCGACCGGGCACGGCGATCCGGCCATGATCCCGGTGCGCAGCGAGGAGAGGTCGTACGAGGCGAAGTCGGGGAGGTTCAGCTCCGCGATGAACATCGTGGGCACGCCGTAGAGCGAGGTGCAGCGCTCCTGCTGCACGGCGGCGAGCACCGCCGCGGGCTCGAAGGCCGGGGCCGGGATCACGATGCAGGCGCCGTGCGAGGTGGTGGCGAGATTGCCCATCACCATGCCGAAGCAGTGGTAGAACGGGACGGGCAGACAGACCCGGTCCTGTTCGGTGTAGGCGATCATCTCCCCCACGAAATAACCGTTGTTGAGGATGCTGTGGTGGGAGAGCGTGGCGCCCTTGGGGAAGCCGGTGGTGCCGGAGGTGTACTGGATGTTGATCGGGTCGTCGCAGGACAGCTCGGCCTCGCGGGCGGCGAGCTCACTGCTCGTCACCGATGCGGCCGAGGCCAGGAGTTCGTCCCACGAGGGATCGCCGATGTAGTGCACGGCGCGCAGGGCGGGGCAGTCGGCGCGGACCCGGCCGACGAGGGCGCGGTAGTCGCTGGTGCGGTGCGCGAGCGAGGAGATCAGGAGGGATATCCCGGCCTGTTCCAGCACGTACTTCAGCTCGTGCGCCCGGTAGGCCGGGTTGATGTTGACCAGGACGGCGCCGATCCGGGCCGTGGCGTACTGCGTGAGCACCCACTCCGGGCAGTTGACGGCCCAGATCCCGACCCGGTCGCCCTTGGCCAGGCCCGCCCCCATCAGCGCGCGGGCCAGCTCGTCAACCGCCGCGCCGAACTCGGCGTACGTCCAGCGCCGCCCGGAGGCGACGTCGACCAGCGCCTCGCGGTCGCCGTACGCCTCGACGGCGCGGTCGAGACTGCGCCCGATGGTGTCGCCGAGCAGCGGCGTGGTGCCGGTGCCGTGCGCGTAGGACAGTTCGCTCATCCCAGGTCCCCCTCGACGTACTCGGTTCCGGTGGCGTGCGCGCGGGACGGCCCGCTCATCGGAAGTCCCCCTCGGCGTACTCGGTGCCGGCGCCGGTTCCGCGGGCCGTGCGCTCGCGCAGTTCGATGCGGCGGATCTTGCCGGAGACGGTCTTGGGCAGGTCGGCGAACTCCAGCCGGCGGACGCGCTTGTACGGGGCGAGGACCGAACGGGAGTGCTCGAAGAGGATCTTCGCGGTGTCCGGGCCGGGCTCCCAGCCCTCCGCGAGCACGATGTACGCCTTCGGCACGGCGAGTCGCGTCGGGTCGGGGGCCGGCACGACCGCGGCCTCGGCGACCGCCTCGTGCTCCAGCAGCGCGCTCTCCAGCTCGAACGGCGAGATCTTGTAGTCGGACGCCTTGAAGACGTCGTCGGCCCGGCCGACATAGGTGATGTAGCCGTCCAGGTCCCGGGAGCCGATGTCCCCGGTGCGGTAGTAGCCGCCCGCCATCGCCTCCGCGGTCCGCTCCGGGTCGCCGTGGTAGCCGGTCATCAGGCCCACCGGGCGGTCCGACAGGTCCAGCGAGATCTCGCCCTCGAGCGCGCCGGGCTCACCGGTCACCGGGTCGAGGAGCTCGACCCGGAATCCCGGGCTGGGCCGCCCCATCGACCCGGCCTTCAGCAGCTGGCCGGGGGTGTTGGCGACCTGCACGGAGGTCTCGGTCTGACCGAAGCCGTCCCGGATGGTCACGCCCCAGACGCGCCGCACCGTCTCGATGACCTCCGGGTTCAGCGGCTCCCCGGCCGCCACGACCTCGCGCGGCGGGTTCTTCAGCTGGGAGAGGTCGGCCTGGATCAGCATCCGCCAGACGGTGGGCGGGGCGCAGAAGCTGGTGACCCCTGAGCGGTCCATCTCGGCCATCAGCCGCGCCGCGTCGAAGCGGGTGTAGTTGAAGATGAAGACGGTCGCCTCGGCGGTCCAGGGCGCGAAGAGGTTCGACCAGGCGTGCTTGGCCCAGCCGGGCGAGGAGATGTTGAGGTGGACGTCGCCCGGCTTGAGACCGATCCAGTACATCGTCGACAAGTGGCCCACGGGGTAGGACGCGTGGGTGTGCTCGACGAGCTTGGGACTGGCGGTGGTGCCGGAGGTGAAGTAGAGCATCAGCGGCTCGTCGGCGTCCGTCTCCCGGTCCGCCCGGTACGTCTCCGGGTGGCCGTCGGCACCCGTGTACGGCAGCCAGCCCGGCACGTCCGCGCCCACGGCGATCCGGGTGTAGCCGCCGGGCACCTCGTCGAACTTGGGGGTGTCGGTGTCCCGCACCAGCACGTGCCGGACCCGGCCGCGCTCCACCCGGTCCCGCAGGTCGGCCGGGCCGAGGAGCGGGGTGGCGGGGACGACGACGGCGCGCAGCTTCATCGCGGCGAGGGCCGTCTCCCACAGTTCGACCTGGTTGCCGAGCATGACGAGGATCCGGTCCCCGGCCCGGACGCCCTGGGCGCGCAGCCAGTTCGCGACCCGGTTGGAGCGTGCGGACATCCGGGCGAAGGACACCTCGGTGCGGTCGCCGTCCTCCTCCACGATGTGCAGGGCGGTGCGGTCGTTGTTCTCCGCGATCACATCGAACCAGTCGAGCGCCCAGTTGAAGTGATCGGTCCTGGGCCAGCGGAAACCCTCGTAGGCCGCCTGGTAGTCCTCGCGGTGACGCAGCAGAAAGTCCCGGGCGGCCCGGAACGTCTCCGTCGCGCTGGTTGCCGACATGTGCCCTCCTCATTGCGGACCGGACCGGTCGCTTAACATCATGTAAACAGTGACCCAGGTCTCACCACCCCCGAACGGGGGTGCGCCGAGTGGGTCACCCGGGCCGTGTCTTCGAACCGGCGGTGTGCGGCCGTCGGCCGGGCAGAGAGGCGTCAGCGTGCCGGAACCCGACAATCCCGTCGACATGGGAGCGGCCCTGCTGCGGCTGCGCCGGACCAGTGGGCTGCCCGTCGCCTTCGGCGGGCTGCTCTCGGACACCCGTCATGCACGGATCGCGGAGCTGAACGGGGCGCAGACCGGCGCCCTGCGCGGGCTCGTCATCTCGGCGGGCAGCGGCCTGGGCGGGAAGTCGATCGCCCTGTCCCGGCCGTGCGCGGTCACCGACTACCGCGCCTCCCGTCACATCAGCCACGAGTACGACATGGCGGTGGCGGCGGAGGGGCTGCGCTCCGTGGTCGCGGTGCCCGTGGTCGTACGGCGCAAGGTACGCGGCCTGCTGTACGGGGCGCTGCGCGAGCCGGTCACGCTCGGGGACCGCGCGTTCGACGCGGCGGTGGCGGCGGCCCGCGACGTGGAGCAGGCCCTGGTCGTCCGGGACGAGGTGCAGCGGCTCCTGGCCGTCACGCGGGAGCAGCTCACCGACGCCGGGTCCGCGGCCCCGGGGGCGTGGGAGGACGTCCGCGAGGCCCATCGCGAGCTGCGCACCCTGGTCCCGAAGGTCGTCGACCCCGCGCTGCGCGAGGAGTTGCTCGCGGTGTGCGGACGACTCGCCTCGGCGGCCGGGGCCGGATCGGGGGCGGGCGCCGGGAAGCCGCGGCGGTGCGAGGTGCGGCTGGCGCCGCGCGAACTGGACGTGCTCGCGTGCGTGGCCGCGGGCACGACGAACGCGGTGGCGGCGGAGCGGCTGGGGCTGCGGCCGGAGACGGTGAAGGGGTATCTGCGTTCGGCGATGCGCAAGCTGGGAGCGCACACGCGCCTGGAGGCGGTGGTGGCGGCGCGGCGCGCGGGGCTGCTGCCGTGAGGCCCGCCCGGTCCGCGCGACCGGGGCGGCACGTCGTCCGGGCCGGGTGGAGGGCGGGTTCCGCCGGGGCGGGGTGAGCGGTACGCCGCCGGAACCGGACGCGGCAGACACGCCCGGGGCCGGGGTCTCCCCCCGGTCCGTGCGGCCCGCCATGCCGGAGGGGCGCGGGACCGGGGATCGCGGGTCGGCCGCCCGCATCATGAGCGGGTGATCAGTGTCCTGTTCGCCGTCCTGACCGCACTCACCAACGGCGCGGCCTCCGTCCTCCAGCGCCGGGCCGCGCGCACCGTCCCCGACAGCGAGGCGATGCGGCTGTCGCTGATCGGGCACCTGCTGCGCCGTCGGACCTGGCTCGCCGGGATCGGTCTGGTGATCGTCGCGGCCGTCTGCCAGGCCGTGGCCCTGGCCACCGGGCCGATCGCCGTGGTCCAGCCGATCTTCGTGATCGAGCTGCCGGCCGCGCTGCTGATGGCGGGATTCGTCATGCGGGTCCGGCTGCCCGCCTCGCTCTGGTACGCGGTGGCGGCCATGACCCTGGGGCTGGCCCTGGGCATGATCTCGGCGGCGCCGCAGGGCGACGGCGCCGCGGTTCGGGGAGCGGTCTGGATTCCGGCGCTGTTCCTGACCGGGCTCTTCGAGGCGGCGCTGATCGGTACGGCGCTCGGCGTCCGCGGCAACGCCCGGGGCGCGCTGCTCGGTCTCGCCGCCGCGTGCGGGTACGCCCTCACGGCCGCGCTCATGAAGGACGCCATGGCGCGGCTCCAGGGTGGGGGCGGGGCGGTGGCGCTGCTGGCGTCCTGGCAGCTGTACGCCACCGCCGCGGCGGGGGTGGGCGCGCTGTTCCTGCTCCAGAACGCGCTCCAGGCGGGCATGCTGGTCGCGGTCCAGCCGCCGCTGACCCTGGGTGACGCACTGATCAGCGTGCTGTACGGGGTGACGCTGTTCGACGAGCGACTGCGCACCGGGTGGTGGCTGGTGCCGGAACTGGTCGCAGTCGGTCTGATCACGGTGGGCAGCATCGTGCTGGCCCGCTCCCCGCTGGCCTCGGGGGCCGCGCCGGAACCGCGCCGACTCCGGTGAGCGGGCGGCGCGATTCCCGGACCGGGTCGCGCCGCGCGACCGCCGGGGCTATTCTCCCGTCGAGCCATGTGTGGCGACGGGCGAGGGGCCCGGTTCTTTTTTGGGGGTTGGTGTGGTTTCTGGTCGCGTGGTGCGATTCGACAGCGCTCGGGGGTACGGCTTCATCGCGCCCGATCACGGCGGTGAGGACGTCTTCCTGCATGTGAACGACATGATGATCCCGGAGTCCTATGTGCACACGGGCACTCTGGTCGAGTTCGAGATCGAGGACGGTGACCGCGGGCTGAAGGCGTCGTCCGTCCGGCTCGCCGAGGGGCCCGACGGCAAGCCGCTGACCCCTCCGAGGCCGACCGTCTCTCACGCGGGGTCGGCGGACGACGACGCTCTGTGCGACGTGCTCAGTTCGGCCGCGTTCACCAGGGAGGTGACCGACACCCTGCTGGAGTCGGCGCCGACGCTGACGGGTGCCCAGATCCTCCAGGTCCGGGGCGCGTTGCTCCAGTTCGCCAAGAACCACGGCTGGACCGAGGGCTGACCGGGGCCCGCGTGCCGGTCCCGGCCCGCTGCCGGTGACCCGTCCCGTGCCGCACGGGCCCGGACGGGGCCCGTTCCCCGGGCGGGCCCGTGCGGGTCAGGCGCTCGTCTCGCGCACCACCAGCGGCGTGCCGAGGACCTGGTGTCCGCCGCTGGCCAGCATGCGCACCTCTCCCCGGTCGCTGATCTCCGCGCGTACGATCCCGGTCTCGTCCTCGTAGATCGGGTACCCGCCCGCGCCCGAGTGCTCGGTGCGCCGGACGGTCACCGTGTCGTCCTCCACGGCTGACGACTGAAACACCAGCTCGTAACTCTCCGGGTAATCCATGGCGGCTCTCCCGACACCGATGGGGCAGGACATGGCCCGCCTGTCACACGTCCATCGTCCCTCGGACCGGCCGTCCGCGCCCAGGGGGCGAACGGCTGCGGACTCCTGCCGGGGCCACTTATCCTGTACCCATAAGGACGCTTCGGCGGTCTTGAGGCGCTTATTACTTATATGCCGCAGGCGCGCACGTTTGCCTGCGACCCGATCCGCCCGAGTCATGTGTCCGGCGCGCAGGGCCGGGGTCCCGGAACCGGGAAGGGACAGACCATGAAGGACGCCGAGATGGGGGACGATGTCTACCAGCCCCAGCAGCCGGAGGCATCCGACCTCCCCGAGCAGCTCGACATCGAGGACACCCTCGACAACCGCGGGCTGACCGACCTGCTCGACGAGGGCTACTCCCCGCCCGAGCGACCGTGGGCGGTGGAGGACGTGGGCACCACGGCCGCCGAGCAGCACAGCGGCGAGCCCCTGGAGAGCCGTCTGGCCCGGGAGCTCCCCGACATCACCGCGGTCGACGGCGACGGCATGGGGGATCTCTCCGACAGTGACGGCGAGCTCTGGGACGGGGAGGTCGGCGACGTACGCGCCGGACGTCTCACCCGGGAACTGGACATCGACGAGCCGGACACCCTGGCGGCCGAGGACGTCGGAATCGACGGGGCCGGGGCATCGGCCGAGGAAGCGGCCGTGCACGTGGTGCCGGACAACCAGTTCTGAGCTCCGAGCGGAGACCGGCTCCGGGCCGGCCCCGGACGCCCGGAGGCGGACGGGGACCCGGACGGCCCGCACGGTCACGGCATCGCGCACGGTCACGGCACCGCATCGCACTCGCGGCATCCCCACTTCGCGCACGGCCTCGCCGTCGTGCGCTTCGGCCGGCACGCGGCCCGAGCGCCCTCGCCGTCCTCACTCCGGCTCGTCGAGGAATCTCCCGCCCTCCAGCAGGGTCTTGAGCGTCGAGAGGATCACCACCCAGCCGCTGCTGACGCCCTCCAGCATCCTGCTGTCCGGACTGTCGAAGCCGTCGTGGGTGAGCGTCAGCTTGATGCCCATCTCGGGCTCCTCGGCGGGCTCGATGGCGAAGGCGACCTTCGACCGTTCACGGACGGCCTTCTCCCACTCCTCGTCCGAGGCGAAGTCGAACATCTGACGGTGCATGGGCTGCAGGGTGTGCCAGGTGTAGGAGAGCCGCCTGCCGGGCTCCGCCGCCAGGACGCGCTGCCCGACCTCCTCGAACTCGCCGTCCGGGTCCATCTTCCAGCGGACCGGCGCGCCGACCTCCCAGGTCGAGTCCGGGCCGTATCCACCCATGTAGATCTTGATGGACTCGGGGTCGGTCAGCGCCTGGTAGAGCTTCTCCGCCGTGGTCTGGATGTAGATGACGTAGACGAATTCGGGCTTGTCCATAACTGTTTCCTTCCGGGCCTGTTCCTTCCGGGCCTGTTCCTTCCGGGGTGCGTTCAGGGGGCGGCGCGGTCGGGCGGCGTTCGTAGTGGTCGTTCCGGCGGTCGGTGACCTCCTGGACCGGGGCCCGGGTCGAGGTGGCGCGGCGTCCGCCGCCCCGGCGCACGTCGGTGGCCGGCCGCGCCGCCCTCCGGCACCGCCTTGTGCTCGCTCGCGGGCCCGTCGGGGCGCGCCCCGGCCCACGGCACCTGCGCGGCCCGCCGACCGTTCGGAGTGCGCGCCGGGCGGGATCCGCGAGCCTTGCATGTCGCGTCCACCGCCCTCGTCGCACCCACAGCCGCCCGCCCGCGTTCCCGCCCACTCCCCTCCCACCGTAGGCAACCATCCGGCCGCACGCCGGGCGCGACCCGCCCCTGCGCTTCCACGACGTCGTCAAGGATGTACGGGCCGCCGACGTGCTCACCACCGCCATCCGCACCAACCTGTCCGCCCGGATCTGCCACCGCGTCGACACCGTCGAGGACTTCCTCCACCTCTTCCCCGACGGCCGGGACCTGGACATCACCGCCGCCGACCGCACCATGCCCCAAGGCGTGTCCATCGCCTCCGTCGGCGACATGCGCACCTCCGTCCGGCTGCGCTCGTTCTACCTGCCCACCGAAGCCTGCTGGCAGATCAACGACCTCATGTGCGCCGAAGGGCTCAAGATCCGCGAACTGCCCGACCTCGTCGACCTGGACAAGGCCGCGTGACCGCCTCCGGATACCGCTTCGCAGTGATCCCCGGCAAGGGCGTGTAGTCGCCAAACCCTCGCCCCTGCCGGGGCCTCCCTCCCCAACCCATCCGCAGCACGCGTGTGCCGCAGAGCAGAGAGGTCCCGCCAGCATGCCACCGCACGACCCCACCGCCACAATCCCCCGCCCCGAAACGGCCACGGCCGCGCTGCCCACGTTCACTGGGTACCGCGACCTGCTCGGCCTGGTACGGCAGCTGTCCTCCCTTGGCGGCTGCTCCCAGCCGATCCGGCTCGAAGACCAGCGCACCGAGATCGACGCCTTCACCGGCGAGATCCTGCGCGAACTGAAGTCCAAGGACCTGCCCGCCGGACACCTCCTGGTCCGCTGCGGCAACCGCCGCACCACCCGCTGCCCCTCCTGCGCCGAGCTCTTCCGCCAGGACACCTACCACCTCATCGCCGCCGGCCTGCGCGGCGGCAAGAACATCCCCGAACAGGTCGCCACCCACCCCCGCGTCTTCGCCACCCTCACCGCGCCCTCATACGGACCCGTCCACGGCCGACGCGTGGGCGGCTCCGCCCGCTGCCGCTGCGGACGCACCCACACCAAGGGCGACCCGCTCCTCGGCACCCCGCTCGACCCCGAGCGGTACGACTACACCGGCGCCGTGCTGTGGAACGCCCACGCCCCGGCCCTGTGGGCCCGCTTCATGCTCCACCTGCGTCGCACCATCGCCGCCGCAGCCGGTTTCCCGCAACGACTGCTCTCCAAGGTCGTCCGGGTCTCGTACGCCAAGGTCGCCGAGTACCAGCAGCGCGGACTGATCCACTTCCACGCCGTCATCCGCCTCGACGGCCCCGCAGGCCCCCACACCCCGCCACCCGCCTGGGCCACGCCCGAACTCCTCGCCGATGCCATCCGGATCGCGGCCACGTGCGCCCACATCGACGGACCGGAGATCAACGGCCGCGCCCGCTCCTTCGGCTTCGGTGAGCAGGTCGACATCAGGATCATCCGGTCCACCGCCTTCCGGGCCGGGACCACGATCACCGAGGGCAAGGTCGCCGGATACGTCGCCAAGTACGCCACCAAGGGCACCGAAGCCGCGACCGGCACCCTCGACCGCCGGCTGAAGAGGATCACCGACCTCTGGTTCGAGTCCGTACCCGAGCACGCCGCCCGGATGATCCGCACCGCCTGGGCCCTCGGCAGCCGAGACGACCTCAAGCACCTGAACCTGCGCAAGTGGGCCCACATGCTCGGCTTCCGCGGCCACTTCTCCACCAAGACCCGCGCCTACTCCACCACCCTCGGCGCCCTCCGGGCCGCCCGAGCCGCCTGGCACCGCCGCCACACCCCTCTGCCCTCCCCGACCACCCTCGTCCTCGCCCACTGGGCCTATGACGGCACCGGCCTCACCCCCGACCTCGAACGCCTCGCCGCACTCATCCACGGCGGCCCGACACGCGAACAGGGAGTGACAGCCGGTGCGTGACGACGAACTCCTCACCGTCCCCGAGGCGATGGCCCGACTCAAGATCGGCCGCTCCGCCCTCTACGACCTCCTGCGCACCCGCCGCCTCGCCTCGCTGACCATCGGCCGCGCCCGCCGCATCCCCACCCACGCCCTGGACGACTACACCAGCGCCACCTGGAAGAAGCCGCCCGATGACCGCCCCCAAGCGCAAGAAGGCCCGCGCCAACGGCGAAGGCACCATCTACCAGCGCAAGGACGGCCGCTGGGAAGCCGCCAGCTACGTCCTCGCCGCCAACGGCACCCGCAAACGCGTCCGCGTCTACGGCACCACCCGGAGAGAAGCCGCCGACAAACTCGCCGAGAAGATCGCAGACAGCAACCGCGGACTGCCCGTCGCCACCGCCGACAGCACCGTCGGCGACTACCTCACCTACTGGCTCGACAGCGTCGCCGTCCACCGGCTTCGGGAGAACACCCACACCCGCTACGCGGCCTGTGTCCGCCTCCACCTCGTCCCCGGCCTCGGCACCAAGAAGGTCGCGCGCCTCACCGCCAAAGACGTCCGCACCTTCCTCGACCGCCTCCGCACCACCTGCCAGTGCTGCGCCCAGGGACTCGACGCTGTGCGGAAGAGGTGCTGCGCGGTCGGCGAGTGCTGCCAGAAGCGGTTGTCCGCTTTGACCGTGACCTACGTGCACTCGGTGCTCAAATCGGCGCTGGAACACGCCGTCCGCGAAGACGAACTGCCCCGGAACGTCGCGCGCAACGTCAAGACGACCACGCACCAGCCCAGGCGCTTCCGTCCGCTCACCGCAGCCGAGGCCCGCCAGTTCCTCGACGCGGCCCGCGCCGACCGGCTCCACGCGCTGTACGAAATCGCCCTCCGCACCGGACTCCGCAAGGGCGAACTACTCGGCCTCCACTGGGAAGACCTCGACCTCACCACCGGAACGGCCAGCATCCGGCACTCGCTCCAGCGCACTCACACAGGCGGCCTCACGCATCTGCCCACCAAGACCCGGGCGTCCGAGCGTCGTATCGCGCTCCCGACCGAATGCCTCAACTCCCTCAAGGAGCACAGAGGACGGCAGGACAAGGAGCGAGAGACAGCAGGATCGGACTGGAGCGACAGCGGGCTCGTATTCACCACGCCGACTGGCCGGCCTCTCGACCCTGCCAACCTCACCCGCCGCTTCCGCACCTTCCTCGACAGGGCCACACTCCGACGCATCCGCTTCCACGACCTACGGCACTCGACCGCGACCCTGCTCCTGGAACAGGGCGTCGACCTCGTCGTCATCAAGGAGCTGTTGGGCCACGCCCACATCGGCGTCACCGCCAGCGTCTACGCACACGTAAGGCTCCGCCTCCAACGCCAGGCCATCGACACTCTCGGCAACGCCCTCGGCCAGACCGACGACGAACCGGAAGACCCACCCGCTGCAGCCGTCGTCCGCTGACGTTGCCGTCAAATGAGTATGAGGCCCCACCGGAATCGCCCGGTGGGGCCTCATGTATTACTCGCTCAATTGGGGCATCTGCTTGCAGCGTTAGCCTTGACCACGACCTATCAGTTGATCAGCGGCGACTCCCTCGCTCTTCACCGCGAACCACCCTCCGCTTGCCTCTTCCAGAGTCCCAGAGGAAACCATGAGACGGCACTCTCGGGTCAATTCCTCGGCGGTGCTCACTGGCGCAACTCCTCGACTCAGGGAGAACCTTTCGATCCGCCATGCGTCAAATACGGGAGTCCCATTGGCGAGGAAATCGACATCGACTTCATGTCCGTCGACCGAAACAAACAGGCAGCCATTACCGTGCACCGAGTATTCGATCCCGTTCGCGAGTTCTCCATCCTTCGGCAACTGGCCTGCACGTACACGCCTCAGGATTGATGCCAGGCTCGACCCCAGGTCAGGGAGATTTTGCAGGACCTCGGATTGGACGCGAGCGAGAGCCTTGACGTATTCCGCCACCTCGACGGACGCATTACTCATTACCTGTACCCCGGCCTCTTGTGACGGTTCACGAGTTTATCGGGCCCCACTTCAGCCCATGCGGTAGTCACTTCGTCAATACCGCCCGAGTAGCGAGCCAGCAGTTCCTCTTCAGGAACCACCTGATACGGGACCTCAATCCCCGCCCGCTTCGCCGCCGCGACACGGTGATGCCCGTCCAGAATGTACAGCTCACCGTTATTCTGCGCCACCTTGATCGGATCCCCCTGCCAGCCTCCTTCCTTCATGGAAGCCGTCAGATTATCCACGTTCCGCTTAGATGCATTGCCGGACAATGCCTCGGTCCGCTTGAGGCTGTAGGGATCAGCCGTTCCGCAATTGTGAACGAGGACCGGAATTGCCCCCGCCAGCACATAGTACGCGTGGACGTCATCGATGGTCAGGTCGTGTGTGCGCTGACGCTCTGTGAAGAACCGCAGGCTCTTCACGGGGTAGGTTTTGCCCTCCGGGGTCTGAAGCAGCATGCCTGGCTTCAGATCGCCGGCGTCTACGAAACGATGCTCGTTCGCCACCCAGAACGGGTGGGTGACCGTCGCGACAAGCGAGGCGTCGCCGTCGGGTGTGGCGACAGTGAGGTCGACGAACTCCTTGTCGTCCTCGGTGACGATGGTGCCGACGACCTTGCGGGTGAGCTTCTTACCGGTCTTCGGGTCTGTCGTGACAACTGTGTCGCCCAGTGCGACGTCTTCGATGTTCTTGCGTTTGCCGTCGGCCAGCTCCACTTGCGTGCCTGGAAGGAAGCTGTGACAGTCGCCCGCGAGTTTCGACTTCGCCGCGGCCCAGGCACCCTTGGCCTTTTCATACGCCTTGGATGCCTTCCACATCTCCTGGGCGCCGTCGACCAAGTCGGCTACCAGACCGGTGACCTGCTTGATCACCTGGTAGGCCTTGTTCCACTCCCATTTTGCGCCGTACTTCGCCAGGAACTTTCCGGCGAGGCCACCTGCGAAGCTGCCGGCGACATTCAGCGCCGTTTCGCCGCAGGCGCCCAGGTCGCCGCTGGAGAAGCAGTCCAGGGCCGCGGTGACGCCCAGCTCGTCCATGACGATCTTGGTGATCGCCTTGGCGGTCTGCTTGATGCGGTGCTTGGAACCGCTGAGGTTGCTCTCCGCCCTGTCCAGGTTGTCCTTGGCGTCATTGGCCTGCTGCTGATGTTTCGTTTCGCCGGTCTTGACGCGAAGGCCAGTGCAACTGCTGGGGTGCTGCTGGCAGTACGCCCGCTCGTCCGGGTCGTACAGACCCGTGGGGTCACTCGCCGAGACAGGACGGTTGTGCGCGTACGCGTACGCGTTCAGCTGCTGGGGATCGCTGGTGTCCACCACCGGGTCGGGCGAGATGAACTTGCCGAGGAAGGAGTCGTACTCCCGCGCCCCGATCGTCGTCAGGCCCGTGGAGGCATCGATCGTGCCGCCCACGAAGCCCTTCTCGCCCGGCCAGGCGCCCTGCCCGGGCTGGGTACCGCGGTTGTTTCCGTACGGGTCGAAGCGGCGCTGGGTGATGGCCCCTGTCGTCGCGTCGATCGACAGCTCGCCGGTGCCGTGGTGGTCCGCGGCGAGGAAGAAGAGCTTCTTGGTGTCGTCACGGACCGCGATCGTGGAGTCGCCGTACCTGTAGTAGCGGGTGGCCTTGACCGTCGACGAGCCGGTGTCGAGGCGGAGTTCGGTACCGGGCAGGTAGATCGTGGTGCCCGAGGGGTCCTTGCGCTGGATCCGGCCGCCGTCGGCGTCGTAGAGGTAGCTGGTCTGCGATGCCTCGTTCTTGTCGGGGGTCGTGACGTCGTCGGGCCGGCTGTTCTTGATCACCTTGCCCGTGGCGTCGTACTCCAGGGTCTGGGTGTTGCCTCCGATGGTGCGGGTTTCGGTGTTGCCCGCAGCGTCGTAGGTGTACGCGTACTCACGGTCTCCGGTCGGAGTGTTCTCGACAACCTTGGACACCTGGTGCGTGCCCGGCTTGTAGGTCAGGCTGCGCTTGGTGTCCTTGGCGGCGTCCAGGCCGGTGTCGTGCACCGTCTCGGACAGCCGGTCGCCGACCTCGTCGAAGGTGTACGAGTTCCAGTAGGCCGCCGGGCCACCGAGTGCGGAGCTGCCGGGTGTGCCGCTGCATGCGGCCGGGCGCGCGCCCTCGAGCGGGGTCTGGCTTCCGACGGTGCCGGACGCCTTGGCGCCGTCCTTGGTGGTCGCCGGGGTCCAGGCCTCTGTCATCCGGTACTGGTAGTCGTAGGTGAAGCACTGCAGGTCGGGAGTCCCGGTGCCCGCGGTGTCCGCGACCGAGAGGATGTTGCCGATCTGGTCGTAGGAGTAGTTCGATTCCTTGGCCGGCCCGGTGGTGGAGCCCGCGACATCGACCACGGAGCGGGTCAGCCGGTCGGTGCCCGTCTCGTAGTCGAAGGTCTGCCAGGTCTTCTTGCCGCCATTTGACAGTTCCAACTGCTGCAGGAGGCTGCGTCCCGACCAGATGGTGTTGGTGACATACGGCGTGTCGCCGGTCATCGTCGTCATGCGCTGCAGGTCGTCGTACCCGTAGACGAGTGCCTCGGCGCCAAGACCGCCGACCGCGGGGAGTCCGTCGCTCTGCTTGGTGCCCTCGCGGTTGTACGTGGCGGTGAAGGTGTAGAGACCGGCCAGTGCTCCTTGGGAGGCGGGGACCGAGTAGGCCGTCTTCAGCGGACGGTAGAAGTCGTCCATGGACTGCACGATCGTGGCGAAGTACTCGGTGCCGCTGATGTAGCGCAGCGAGGCGTATTCCTTGCCCAGCCAGCCGGCCTTGTCGTAGCGCCGTTCGGTGAGCTTTGTGCCGGTGGTCGGGGCGCCGTCCCAGGTCGTCACGGTGCGGCCGAGCTTGTCGTAGACCGTGGAAATGATCTCGTTGCGGCTGTCTGTGGACGAGAGGACCCGGTCCGCGTCGTCGTAGGTGGTCTTCGTCGTTCCGGTGTCCGGGTCCTGCGCCTCGGTCCGCCGGCCTCGCTGGTCGTACGTGTATGTCCAGATGTTGCCCTTGGCGTCGGTCAGCTGCTTCAGCTGGCCCGCTGCCGTGTACGCGTACGTGGTGGTGTCGTAGCCCGAGGGCGGGCCTCCCGTGACAGGCGAGGCGCCCTTGTAGTGACGCATTTCCGTGGTCTGGCCACGGGCGTTCGTCAGGGTCGTCGTCGGCGTGCCGCCGACCGGCGGGTCGATGTGGGTGCGGTCGCCGCCGTGGGTGTACGTGGTACGCCACTGCTCGGCGCCCGCGACCGCGAAGATCTCCGCGGTGGTGCGGCCCAGACCGTCGTACTCGTACTGGGTCTGCGCGCCGACCTCGCCGTTGCGCACGATCAGCAGTTCGTCCGAGGGCCCCCCGGACGCGTTGTACGTGGCGTTGGTCTTGAGGATCTTGCCGGTGGCGTCGTAGAAGGTGTCGGCGACCAGGCGGGTGCCACCGGGGCCTTCGGTCTGCTTCTGGCGGGGCCTCAACAGTCCGTCGTACAGCTCGTACTCGCTGCCGTACGAACCGCTCTCCTCGACCTTCTCCGTCTTGACTGCGACGACCTTGTCCCGGCGCACGTTGTACGAGTACTTGATGCTCGGGGTCTGTCTCTTGGCGCGGTCCGGCAGCCAGACCGAGACCAGCCGGCCGAGGCCGTCGAAGGCGAGGTCGGTGCGCTCGCCGTTCGCATCGGTCTGACCGGTGGACTGGCCCCAGGCCGCGGCGAAGTCACTGGTCGTGACGTGCCCGAGCGCGTTGGTCACCTTCGTCTGCGCGATGAGGCCGTTGACATCGGTGTACGCGGTCTTGGTCTCCGCGCCGACAGCGTCGGTCTGCGAGGTGGGGCGGCCGAAGGCGTCGTATGCCGTGGTGCCTGTCACCTGATAGGTCGCGGTGGTGCCGTCGTGCGATTTGAGTCGCTCGGTCGTCGTCGCGTTGCCCTTGGTGGGCGCGGCGCCAAAGGCCCCGCCGTCGTACGAGGTGCGCTCGTCGGAGATGACCTGACTCGTGCGGTCGGGCGTCACGGAGCACTGGACGGCGACGGTCTCGATCCGTGATGTCAGCTCCAGCATGTTCGCCGCGGTGTTGTCCGCGTAGTACGTGCGGGTGCACGTGTCGTCGGCGGTGGTGGAGAGGTCACCGAGGTCCTCGGACTCGATCACGCGGCCGGTGCCGTTGGACGTGTCGTACTTGGTGTTCGCCTCGGTCTCGCGGCGGCCGTCACCGCCCTCGGTGACGGTGTAGCCGCGCACCTTGGTCGTCTTGGTGATCGACGCCTTGGTGGTGCCCCAGGTGTTGGTGTCCGTCGCGGTGAAGTACCGCGCGGGGGTGTTGATCGACTTGGAGACGAGCGTGTCGCCGTCGTAGGTCGCGGCCTCCAGCTCCTGACCGGTGAACTCCTTGTGGTCCGGGTACTTGGTGCCTTCGGAGTCGGTCACCTCCGCACTGCGCGTACCGCCTGCGGGGTCCTTGTCCCCGTCCATTCCCTGGAAGTACGTGTAGTCGACACGGGTGGTCTGCTTGTTCTCGGCGCCGCCGGTCACCTTTACCTTGCCGTAGCCCTGCCAGCCGCCCCACGTGAGGTACTTGTCCTCGGTGATGCCGTCCGGCTCGGCCTTCCGCCAGGCGGCCGGGCCCTGGTAGTCGTACCTCGTCACCAGCTTGTCGCCGCCGCCGGTGCGGTCGGTCTCGATGACTTCCGCGACGACGTACTTGTGGAACCAGTCCGTGATCGGGTCGATGTGGCCCGGCGGGGACCACTTGACCGGGTAGCAGCGCTTGGTCGACTCACCCGGCTTCGGCAGCGCGGCCTTGGTGCAATGGGTGGGCGCGTAGTTGACGTCCAGCTGGGCGCCCGTCTCGCTCAGAACCGCGGCGAGCCGGAAGCGGTGGAAAGGGGCGATGTTGTCGCCGATCGCGTCCACGCGGTTGGCGAGCTGTATGCCGTAGAGCTCCAGCGAGGGAAGCTTGGCGACGGTGCCGACGCGGCCCTCGTGGTCGATCTTGGACAGCCACAGCGTCTTGGAGTCGTCGCCGTTGTCGGTGAACAGGTGGGTGAAGGTCCAGGCGTCCACGTCCTGGTACGTCGTGTCGTCCTTGCGGATCTGTGTGGTGACGCCGGCCAGCCGCTTGCGGGTCCAGAACGACGGCGCCACCTGCGAGGCGGTGCACTTGGTGCTCGCGGCGCAGTACCGGTCCATCGGGACGTCCGGCCAGTGAGCGGCGTTCGCCTTCTTGAAGTCGGCCGCCGCGCAGGTGAAGGTGTCGGTCGGCAGGCAGCGCTCTTGGGTGTTGAAGACGACCCGGGCGGGTGCCTTGGCGGCGTACACCTGGCCGTCGCGCTGGCCGTAGTCGATGCGCTTCAGGTAGCCGCCGGCATGGTAGGCGGTGCCGTTGACGTCCGTCTTGCCGTTCAGCGCGTAGTGGTTGGTCTCCCGTTCGTAGAAGTACGAAAGGGCGTTGCCCTGCGGGTCCTTGACGTAGTCGAGGCTCCAACGCCAGGCCTGGTTGCAGTGGGCGCTGGTGAAGGTGGCGTTGTAGCAGGGCTCGCCGGAGTCGTCGCCGAAGACCGGGGTGGTCCAGACCGAGGCGGTCTCCTCGTTCCCCGTGTCCCAGCCGGGCAGCCGGTTCTTGCCGAAGTAGTACTCGGTGCCGTCGGTCGTGGTGATCTTCCAGTACTCACCGTCGTTGTCGCCGTTGGTGGCGCCGGTGAGCTTCTCCACCTTGGCGCCGTCGTCGGCGGCGAGGTGCCACTTGCCGTCGGTGTCGTCCTTGACCAGCTCCGTCGACATGCCGTTCAGCAGGATGGTGGCGTTGTCGAACGCCCAGCACTGCTCGGCGGAGCCGGAGTGGCCGTCGTCGGAGCATGCCTTGTAGCGGCGCTCGATGTAGCCCGGCTCGTAGCTGAAGCCCTCACCGATCCAGGAGCCCTGGTTGTTGGTGTCGGCGGTGCGGCCGTCGGCGGACTGGGACGAGTAGGCGAGGCCGACCGTGGGCGTGAGGCCGCCGGGGGTCGGGGGCGTACGCAGCGGGTACGACCAGGAGAAGCCGCCCGAGGAGTTCGCGACGGTCCAGCTCGCGGACTTCGACAGCGGAGTGGCCGAGTAGTTGCCCTGCGAGGAGGAGTCGCCTGCGGCCAGGGCGACCAGCGAATCGCCCGTCACGGCCATGGTCGAGGCACCGGAGGCGGCCGGAGCGGCGGTGACGTCCGCGGAGACCGTGTGGTCCTTCGCGTTGTTCACCGTCGGCAGCGCCTCGGGCAGTTCGGGACAGGCCTTGCTGCCCGGCTCGGCGACCGCGGCGCAGGCCGGCAGCCGTACGAGGCGCAGCCGGGCCCCGTAGTTGCCGCCGTAGCCGTCGTCGAACGCCGAATAGTCCACGTTCAGACGGACCTTGGCCGCCTGCTCGCCTTCATCCGCCCGCCGCACACGCAGCAGTGCGTCGGCACCGAGCTTGGCGGCGCGCTTCGGGTCCAGAAGGTCGATCTTGACCTCGCCCGGGGCCGTACTCGCCTTCCCCGCAGTGGACTTGGCCTTGGCGGAGGTCTTCGGCGCAGTGACGGAGAGCGGCAGGCCGCCGGCCTCGACCTCGGTGGGGCTCTTCGCCCCGGCGGCCGACACGGTGATGTCGGCGCTGCCCTGACCGGGCCAGACGGCCTTGTCGAGCTGGGTCACGGCTGCCTTGCGGGCGGGGTCGGCCGGTCGGCCCTTGACTGTGCCCGCCGTACCGTCGACCGGGTCACCGAGATCCTGGACGCCGGGTCGGCCCTGGCCCTTGCTGTCGGCGTAGGCCACGGCCTGAAGGGTGGACGCCGTCAGCGCCAGCGTCAGGCCGAGCACGGTTGTGCTGAGGATTCGTCTTGGTATGCGCCGATCAAGCAATCGGCCACGTAGATACATCAATGCACTCCATGTAGCGAGGTCTCAATGGGCAAAGTGAGCAGCAAAAGAAGTCGCGGGTGTGCCGACCCTCCGCGGAGGGCCGGCACACCCGCGAGGTGCGTTACATCTCAGGCAGCGCCGCCAGCGCCGCCATCCGGCGGATGGCCACCGCGTCGGCCGCACCCGTGTAGGCGCGCACCTCGTCGATGGCGCCGGCGAAGTACTCGCTGCCGCCGCCCAGCGCCGAACGCCCCACCTGCAGACCGCCGGTGGCGGCCCAGAGGGTGTCTTCGGCACCGTGCGCCGTGCCGGCCAACTGTCCGTTGACATACAGCCGGATCTCATTGGCGAAGGCGTCATAGACCACGGCCAGGTGCTGGCCGGAGCCGCCCGTGTCGGGCAGCTCCTGGTCACCGGTGAAGACCTTCACCTCGGCCTCGGACGAGTCGGACTGGGCGACCGCCAGCTCCCACTGCTGGGTAGCTGCCTGGTACCGGACCTGGACCCGGTTCGCGGCCGTCCCCGGCAGCGAGAGCACTGTCTGCGACTTCGTCGCGTCGAGCGAGGTGAGCAGCGCCCGGGCCGAGATCGTGAAGCTGGTGCCGCCGGTCACCGGGGCCGTGGCCGTGGCCGCGTAGTCCCCGTCTCCGTCCAGCACCAGGTTGCCTTCGCCGACCAGCGGCGCGGTGTCGAGCGGATCCGCCGGGCGGTAGATCGACGCGTTGCCGGCGAGGGTCAGACCCGCACCGTTCCCGGTCTCCGGGGAGACACCGTCGGTCGCCGCGTCGAGCTGCCAGTAGCCCTTGCGCTGCGGCTTGACCGTCTTGAGCTCAGCTACCTGCGCTGCGGGCAGCACCCGGTCGAAGACGCGGACCTCGGCGATGTCCCCGGTGAAGTTGTCGCGGTATCCGCTCTTCGCCGTGGCACGGCCGATCTGCAGCGGGCCGTACGACTTCCACACCGTGCGACGCGCCACGGCACCCTTAAACAACTCGTTGACGTAAAGCCGCAGTTCGGTCGTCTGAGCGTCGTAAACACCGGTCAGCAGGACCCACTGGTCCTTGACCACGGAGACTCCAGTGGCCACCGCCTTCCATTCGCCGATCGTGTCGACGTCCGTGACAGGCACGGAGAACGCCCAGGTGCCGGCTGTGGCGTCGTAGCCGAGGGTGAAGCCGGGCTCGCCCGTGCCGTCCTGGCTCACGACCGCCATGCTGCGGTCCAGGGCCGTGGGACGGACCCAGGCGCTCACGCTGAAGCCCTTCGAGGAGTCGATCACCGTCTCGCCGACATCGAGGTAGGCGCCCGCGCTGCCGTCGAAGGAGGCTGCCAAGTCCACCTTGCCGCCGGGTCCTTCGGCTCCGAAGGTGACACCGGTACCGACGTTCGCCGGGAACTCACCACTCTCGTCGTGGGCTTCGGATCCCGCCTCGTCGGCGAGGTTCCACTGACCCGCGACCGGGGCGCCTTCGGTCACCAGGAACTCGTAGTGCTGCTTGGCAGAGGGGTGCTCCGTCTTGTCGACCGCGATGACGTCCACCCAGTGGCGTCCGGCACGCGACGGCATCCAGGTCACCGATGCCGGGCCGCCCGCCGTGGACGCGGTCACCGTCGTGGTCGGGTTGGCAGTGCCGTCAAAGGCGTACCGGTACTTCACGATGTCGGTGTCGGGTACCGAGTCGTTCGGGTTCGGCGCGAAAGTGAAAGTGCCGTAGGTGCCCACCCCGTCGTGGTAGACGGTGTCCGACGGGTACTCCCTGGACAGCACGTTCGGCTTGCCGGGATACGTCTTGTCGTACATGAACTCGCAGCGCTGCGGGGTGTCGCCGCTATTGCTCCACGGGCCCCAGCCATCGCCGTCATTGGCGCGAGCGCTCCAGTAGATGACCACGCCCTCCGGGATCGTCGACTTCACCGTGTGCGTGAACTTGGTGTTGGCCGTGGGGGCCAGATACGAGGTGTCGTACGTGTACGACGTCTCCGCGGTGGCTCCCTTGGGGGTCCAGGCCACCTTGAACTGCACCTTGACCTTGTCGGTCTGGCCGTTGGCGTGGTCGGGGTCGCTGGCGATCGCCTGGAGCTGCGGCGGAACATCCGCGTACGGGCGGTTCGCGCCCCAGGCGCAGATACCGCCGGGGTTGGAGAACATGTCCGTCGTCTTGATCTGCCGTGGCAGGTTGTTGTAGCTGATCGACAGATAGGCGTTGCCGCAGATGCGCTTCCACTCGGGAAAGCGGGACTCGTCGGCGGCCCTGAGACCGAACGTCATCGAGGACCAGCCGCCGGCGGCCGCAGTCTTCACCTCGGAGGTGAGTTCGCCGGTCGCACCGCTCTCGAAGTGCAGGTTCGCCTGGCTGGAACAGGACGTCGGCGAGATGGCCTTGTCGACGGTCTGCAGGTGGTTCGACCAGTCGTTCTTGGTGTTCGACCAGTCGCTGCCGGAGGTGATGCTGTAGTTCTTGCCACCGATCCGGTACAGCTGGATCGGCTCGGCCGTCGGCGAAGCGCTGTAGATGTGCGCGACCCGGGCGTTGAACGAGGCGCCCAGGATCTGCTTCCCCTTGTAGAACGACATCGGCATGGTGAACAGCAGCCGACGTACGCCGACTCCGTTGCAGGACACCGGGTTGTAGTCGGTCGGACACTTGCCCACACCAGCGCTGTCCGAGTACTTCCAGTCCTGCTCGCCCGGCATCCCGGACATCACACCGGTCCACGCTGTACGCGAAGTGGTGCGCTGGATCGGGTCGATGACCACCGGGAAGACGGTGTCGCTCCCCTTGAGCAGCTTCTGGTCGGGTATCAGTGTCAGCTTGCCCTCTGCGACCTCGATGTCCAGCGGAGCGGCCTTGCCGCCACCGCCTGGGCCCTCAAGTGCGGGCGCTGGAGCGGTCTTCTGCTCTTCCGCGGCGGGCACGTCGGTCACCGAGGAGGTCAGGGCCCGGGCAACAGCCTGCGGGCCTTCGCTCCTCGCCGCCGCCTCCTGGACCGCGGACGAGTCCCACATGCCCGGCTTGCCCGCCTCGAAGACCGTGCCGCCCACCGCGGCGTCCTCGGCCTTGAGGGCACCTGCTGCGTCCTCCTTGACATTGAGGCCGTCAGTCGTCAGGCCGAGGTCGAGCCTGGCCAGCTGCGGATTCTCCGCGGCCTCGGGCGTCTTGACCACCAGCAGATGACCAAAGCCGTCGGCCTCGGCACGCACCTTCAGGTCGACGCCGGGAAGGGCATCGGCGTACGTAGCCGTGTCTCCCTCGACCTGCGGCGCGGGGAGCTTCCCGTACAGCCAGGTCAGGGCGAGCTCGCGGCCCGCACGGCGCATCGTCACGAAAGGCTTGTCCGCCTGCCCCGCCGAGAACCTCAGCTCGACGGTGGAAGCCTTCGGACCCCAGCTCCCGTCCGCGTGCTTGACCAGTGTCTCGTCGATGTCGGCCCATGCGCCGTTACGGACAGTTCGGATCGGATTGGTATACTCGCGGGCCGTGAACGTCCCGTCCGGCTCGGCGAAGATCTCACGCCGCTCCGTCCGCAGACCGAGAACCTCAACGTTCGTGCCACTCCTGCGGGCGGCCGCCAAGGCCTGATTTTCCGTCTGCACCGGTGCGGTCGAGGCCACTTCGGCTCGCTTGCCCGCCGTACCGCCGGCCTGCGGCAACCAGGCCAGGCCAGTCGTCAGTACAGCGCCCGCCGCCACGGCGGCCACCGAGGCACGCAGCACCAGGCTGCGCCCTGTTCGTCTGGACACTCGTCCACTCTCCATGTCGTTCATTGCGGTCAGCGGACTGTGGCACCGAAGGCGACACGGTCGGTCGGGAGGCCACCCTCACCGGGCTTCCAGGTCTGGGTGGGAGCACCGCCGGAGGCCACGTTCCACGGGAAGCCGTGGACCGCGTGGCCCTCGGCCGGGCCGTAGGGCATGCCCACGTACAACAGGGAGGGGCTGCTGCCCAGGCTCATGCCCGCGTACTGACGGGACGCGGGCTGAGCCGGAATGCCGTAGCCCGGCTCGATCCAGCTGTCTGCCGCTCCGGGCGCCCCGAGCATCGAGAACAGGGCCACTCCGCCCTTCTCCGCGTGCTCCTCCGCAGTTTCCTCGCCCGGCACACCGACTGCAAGACGCATCGTGGCCGCCGTACTGACCACATCGGTTGCGGTGTTGACGGCGGCAAGCCGCTGACCGAAGAAATCGCCCGGCTCTGCCTCGCCCTCGACATCGGGGATGTTCTGATCAATCCACTGGGTATGGACGACCGTCCGGTCGGCCTTGACCTGATACACCTGCACGGCACCTGCGTCGACCGTGGTCGAGAGATCCTCGCCGGGGACTCCCACCGCGAGCATCGAGTCAGTGATGGTCGCTGCCCCGCTAGGCCGATATGGAGCCATCGCCAGCGAGGTCCCGTACCCGTCACCGGTCTGCGCGGCGTTGTCGGGTCCGTCGGTCCGTCCCTGGCCCATGCCGAACATCGGGGCCGGTATCCCGTCAGTGTTGAGTGACGGGAGAAACGCCACTACAGCGCCGGCGGATTGCACGGTTCCGAGCGACTCACCCGGCACACCGACGACGAAGTGGCGGTCGGTGGAGGCGAGCGACGCCCCGAAGCGATCATAGGGCTCGGCATCCTCCCACACACCGGTGCTGTCCTGGCCGAAGGACACCGAGTTCAAGGAGGTGCCGTAGACGTAGTGAGCGATACCGATGTCCGTGCCGCCGGGTCCGTCCTCTCCGGGGACGCCGATGACGAGGAAGGGAATGTTGGTGGTCGACTTTCCGGCGGTCAGGGCATATCCGACCCAGTCCTCCGCCTCGTAGCCGCCCCCCAGCTTCCCGTCGGCACCTTGCCAGAGGCCCACTGATGCCGCCGCTCCCTGGCCGAGGCCGGCCGTGGAGCCGTAGACGAGATGCACCAGGCCGGCGTCCTTCACCACCCCGTCCGCCAGGTTCATATCCTCGTAGGGGGCGCCCACAGCAATGTCACTGCAGCCATCCAGGTTCGCGTCGTACACAGCAAAGGAGAAGCCGAACTGGTCTCCGGTCTCAGCCGAGTCCGAAATATTCGCTGTATCCTGTGAGAGTTCGAAAACTCCCTTGCCTCCGCCGTACACGACATGGACGAGCCCGGCCCGCTGCTTTCCGGACACAGTGGCTTCCGGATCGGCTATCACAACGTCACGAATGCCGTCTGCGTTGAAGTCGGAGGCCACGCCGGAACATGCGGTTGCCGCGACCGCCGGTGCGCCCCTACCCAACGGGCCACTCTGCCCCAGCGCGAGGAGTGCCGCCGCCAGGACAGTCGCGATCACCCCTCGCCGGACGGCCCGCAAAGGACCACCACTCAAGCCAGCCGCAGGCATAGCTGTTTGCAGCATTTCCCGCAATCCCCCATATCGGCGGGACACGCGCCAGCGCCCACCGAGGTCTATGTTCTCGAATGTGATGCAGCCGGAACCACGCCGCCCGCAATTCCGGCGGAAGCGATGGACCACGGATCAACAGGCGTCTTCCGCACGCCTGTTGACCATGTCAGCTTGAAGAGCATATGAACGTGCGAACCGGATGCCGGACGCGCGCATGGCGCATCGACACTTCCCCCCGGTCACCTGAGCTCCCCACCCGTGACGACTACTTGAAGCGGAAGTCACTTTGCCTTGAACTCACGGGACCAACAACCCACCCATGTCCGGCATCATCCGATCTCGGCGATCACGGGATCATCACAATGAACACATGAAGCTCAACTTCTAGCGTGTCAAGAAACGCCCGCGAGTCTGATGCGCTGCCGCCAGACTGACGGTTCGGAGTCCCGGACCGGGAATGGCTCACCCCAGGGACAGCGCCGCTCCGCCAACGTCGAGACTGCCCGGCATGCCGCGGGCCGGATCGCTGACATCACGACGAACACGCACATGGAGGGCGTGCGCTTCATGTACGCTGCCCGCCTTCCCGCCACCGTCACCATCCCGGTCACCGTCATACGTCACCAGTGCCCGCACTGCCGCCGCACCTGGGCCAAGCAGTACGCCGCCGACCTGCGGGCCGCCGTCAAGAACGGCGACGCCACCGTCACCCCAGTCGCCCCCGCCGTCGGCAACACCACCCCGACCCAGGTGCAAGCCATCAGTCTGGCCGACGCCGTCGCAACCGCGCTCGCCCTCGCTCCCCGGCCAATCGCTCGTACGCGGCCGGACCGTGAGCGAGCCGTTCGCGGAGATAGGCGGTGACCCACCCGACGCCGAGCGGGGCGCCGTCGAGAACGTCGCGCAGCGCGATCCTCGCGTGCATGGCGCGGTCGTTCAACACGCGGTCGTGCGCCTCCGTGCCTCCGACCGTGGCGGGCGCGGAGATGTCGAGGGCGTCAAGGACGGCCGCGATCAAGTCGTGCACAGCACCGTCCGGGGTACGGTCCTGCACGGGTCTGGACTCCTTGTCCTGAAAGGGGTGCGGATCAAGGCGCCGTCCGGTGGTAGGACACCTGACGGCGCCGCCCCGGCGGTGGGTGCGCGTGCACCGGGACCGGGGGCCGTCCGGCCCCTCCCGCCGCGGTGACCGCGACCATAGACTCCGCGATCATGACAACAGATGCGAGCATTCCGGACAGCGTGACCATTTCAGCCGACGCGATCACGACGGCCGACGGCATCACCGCCGACGGCGCCGTCACGGCGAGCGATGAGCCGAAGGACGCGGCCGGGGCCGGCGGACCGGCACTGTTCACCGTCATGTCCACCATGCGCGCCATGCGCCGCCTCAAGCCGGACCCGGTGCCCGACGAGACGTTGGAGCGGCTCGTGCAGGCCGCGGTCTGGGGGCCGAGCGGCGGCAACATGCAGTGCTACGAGTACGTGGTGGTGACGGACCGTGAGGTGATGGCCCGTCTCGCGCCGTTGTGGAAGCGGTGCGTGGACGCGTACCTGGCGACGACCGGGAAGCACGCGCCGAAGGGCATGGACGAGGCGGCCTACGGGCGGATGGTCGCCGCGATCACGTACCAGCGCGACCACTTCGCGGACACTCCCGCGCTGATCATTCCGTGCTACCGGTTCCCGGAGCCGCGGGTCGACGAGGAGGGGCTGCGGGAGTCCGCGCGGGCACTCGGCCCGGCCGCGACCGAGCGCATGATGAACATCCAGGACCGGTTCCAGGCGCTCGCCGAGGGCTCGTGCGTCTACCCGGGGGTGCAGAACCTGCTGCTGGCCGCGCGGGCGCTGGGGCTCGCGGCGAACATCACCGTCTGGCACCTGATGCTGGAACGGGAGTGGAAGGCGGTGCTCGGCATCCCCGAGGACATGCACACCTTCGCGGTGATCCCGGTCGGCCTGCCGCTGGGCTCCTTCGGTCCGGTCCGGCGGCGTCCGGTGGCGGACGTCGTCCACCGCGACCGCTGGTAGCGGTGCCCGCCCGGCCCCATTCGCTCAGCAGGGGCCGGGCCTGCGGGCGTCCACGGCCCGGCCCTCGACCGCGCACCACCCCCGGCTCGGGCTCGCGTTCCGGACGGCACGTCAGCCCCGTTCAGCTGAAAGGGAGTTGGACGCGCGGGCGAGATGATTGTCATGACCTGAACACATCATTACCCTGAGCGGCTCCGTGCCCCTCCCGCCCACCCGGGCCCGGGGACGCACGCCTTCCCCCCACACAGAGCAGGAGCAGGTATGTCACGACGAGCCGCCTCCCACGCCAGGGCCCGTACCTCCGCCCTGGCGGCCCTCACCGCCACCGCCCTGGCCGCGGCCGGCGCGCCGGCCCTCGCCGCGCCCGAGGGCGGCCGGCCCATGAACCGGGCGTTCGCGCGGGCGGCCGAGGAGTTCGGCGTACCGCGCGATCTGCTCACCGCCGTCGGTTACGGCGAGACCCGTCTCGACGGCCATGCCGGGCGGCCCAGCCAGGCCGGCGGGTACGGGGTGATGCACCTGGTGAGCAACCCCGTGAACCGGACGCTGGAGCGGGCCGCCGCGCTCACCGACGCGTCCCCCGCCGAGCTGCGCACCGACACCGCGGCCAACGTCCTGGGCGGCGCGGCGGTGCTGCGGGGTTACGCCGACACGCTCGGCCTCGACAGCCGGGACCGCGACGACATCGACGCCTGGTACCCGGTCGTCGCCCGGTACGCCGGTACGGACGGGCCGGCCGCGGCCCTGTACGCCGACGCCGTCTACGACATCCTGGCCGACGGCCTCGACACCGTCGTCCCCGGCGGCGAGCGGGTCTCGGTGACGGGCCGTCGGGTCGCCCCGCGGAAGGGCTCGACGGCCTCCGCGGACGTACGGACGCAGAGCCCCGACTACCCGTCGGCGCTGTGGGTCCCGGCCCACGCGGACAACTTCGCCGGCGGACGCACCGCGGAAATCGACAAGGTGATCATCCACGTCACGCAGGGCTCGTACGCGGGCTCGATCAACTGGTTCCGGGACCCGGCGTCGGGGGTGAGCGCGCACTACGTGGTGCGCTCCTCGGACGGTGAGATCACCCAGATGGTCCGCGACGCCGACACCGCGTACCACGCCCGCAGCGCCAACTCCTCGACGCTCGGGGTCGAACACGAGGGGTTCATCGACGACCCGTCCTGGTTCACGGACACGATGTACCGCTCGTCCGCCGCACTGACCAGACACCTGTGCGACCGGTACGGCATCCCGAAGGACCGGGCGCACATCATCGGGCACCACGAGGCCCCCGGCAACGACCACACCGACCCCGGCCCGCACTGGGACTGGGCGCGGTACATGGAGCTGGTCGGCGGGGACTCCGGCACCCCGGCCGACGGGCTGAGCTTCACCACGTACGACACCCTGAGCAGCGGTTCGACCGGTCCCCAGGTCACGGCGGCGCAGCGGCTGCTGGGCGAGCAGGGCCACCCCGCGGGGGCGGAGGACGGCGCCTTCGGCCCGGCCACGCTGAACGCGGTCCGGGCGTACCAGACGGCCCTGGGGCTGGACGCCGACGGCGTCGTGGGGGCGAGGACCTGGACCGCGCTGCTGTCGGGCGGCGCGACGCCGACGATCGGGCAGGGCGCCTCGGGCGACGCGGTGAAGCGGCTCCAGCGTGCGCTGACCGCGGCGCTGGGCTCGCCGCTCGGCGTCGACGGGAGCTTCGGCCCGGCGACGGCGACGGCGGTGCGCGCGTACCAGACGAGCCGGGGCCTGGCGGCCGACGGCGTCGTGGGCGCCGCCACCTGGGCGGCGCTGCAGGCCGGGCGCTGACGAGCTCGGTGCGGCCGGTTCCCGGTGCGCCCCCGGCCCGGTCCGGTCGGGGGCGCACCGGCCTCCGCTTCCGGCCACCGGCCGGGCCTCCGGCCACCGTCACTTTTCGGTAACCTGGCCGAAACCCTTGACGTTTCTCCCGGCGCTTTCTTAACCTCACTGCCCAGTAGGTAGTTCCAGCAGTTCACGTGCTGCGGCGCTTTCCGCAGTGTTTTGACAGGCACAGACACAGACCACCTGTCGGTGGCTTCGTCATGCCTGTTTCTGTGCTCCCCGTGCCGCCGACGGGTCTTCCTCGAAGGCGGACTCATGGCACAACGTCCGAGCGTCAAAGGCGTCGCCGACGTCGTTGCGCTCATCGATGGGCTGGGAAAGATCACCGGCCGGGCGCAGATCATCTGGTTCCTGGTGTTCGGCGGGCTGTTCCTCGACGCCTACTCCAACGCCGCACTGAGCGCGGGCCTGGGGCCGATGACGTCCCAGATGGAGCTCACGAGCACCCAGGTCTCGATCCTCACGGCCACCGCTCCGGCCCTGGCGATCATCTTCAACCCGGTGGGCGGCTGGCTCGCCACCCGGATCGGCCGCGTTCCCCCGCTGCTCATCGCCAAGGTGTTCGCGATCGCGGGCGCCCTGCTCGCCGCGTTCGCCGGTGACTTCACCGTCGTCTGGCTCGGCCGGGTCCTGGTGGGTGTCGCGTACGGCATCGACTTCGCGGTGGCCATGGCACTGCTCGCCGAGTACACGCCCGCGAAGCTGAGCGGCCGGCTCAACCTGTGGCAGGCCGTCTGGTACGTCGCCACCACCAGCAACCTCGCACTGGCCCTGTTCTTCTTCCACCTGGACGTCGGCGCGGACATCTGGCGCTGGTCGGTCGGCTCGGCCGCGGTCGTCGCCGCCGCGCTGCTGCTGGGCCAGGCGCTGATGCTCAAGGAGAGCCCCACCTGGCTGGCCAGCAAGGGGCGGCTGAAGGATTCCGTCGCCAACCTGGACCGGATCTACGGGATCAAGGCCGTCGCCGGTACGCCCGACGCGGCGACCCGCACCGCCGCCGAGGCGCCCGCCGTCGGGTTCCGCCAGGCCGGGCTGCTCTTCAAGGGCGCGTACCTGCCGCGCACGATCCTGTCCTCGGTGATCTCGCTCGGGCAGTCGATGCAGTACTTCGCGGTCGGCTGGTACCTGCCGCTGATCAGCCTGGCGATCTTCGGCGAGAGCTTCGAGAAGGCCACCATCGGATCGATGGTGTTCAACGCCTTCGGCATCGCGGGCGGGCTGCTGTCCGCGTACTTCGGCCGACGCCTCGGTCTGCGGCTCAGCTCCGCCGCCGGTTTCGCCGGGGTCTTCGTGGCCCTGGTGGCGATGGGGTTGACCTTCGAGAAGGTGCCCACGGCCGTGGCGTTCCTGCTGCCGGTCCTGTTCATCCTGTGCCACTCGGCGGGCCCCGGCGCCAACGGCAAGTCCATCGCGGCGCTCTCGTACAGCAGCGACGTGCGTGCGCTGGGCACCGGTGTCACCGGCATGGTCGGCAGCTTCGGCAGCGTCGTCGGGCTGTACGTGTTCCCGCAGATCAAGGAATCGCTCGGGCTCGCCGACACCTTCCTGGCACTGTCCGTCGTGCCGCTGCTCGGACTGATCACCTGTCTGGTGATCAAGTGGGACCCGATGAAGGCCGCCTCGCCCGACGAGGTCGCCGGTCAGGACCCCGACGCCGCCGCGCGGCCGGCCCGGTCCATGGCCGCGCGCTGATCCGCCGCGCACCCTCCCCTTCTCCTCGCTTCCCCCCGCCCCCTCCTCTCCTCCGCACGGCTCGCTCGCGATGCCCGCAACGAAAGGGCTGCAATGACGCAGACGTTCCCCGGCGCCGCCCCACGGCGCGGCGTGCTGTCCATCGACGAGGGCACCACGGGCACCCGGGCCGGAGTCGTCCTCGACTCCGGAGCCGCCCACGAGGTGTTCTACCGGTCGATCGCGGTCGGCCACCCGGACGACCTCTCCGTCGAGCAGGACCCGATGGAGATCTGGACCGCCACCGTCGAGGTCGCGCGCCGGGCCGTCGGCAGGGCCCGTGAGGAAGGCATCGAGATCACCGCGGTCGCGCTGTCCACCCAGCGGGCCACGGCGATGCTGTGGGACCGGGTCACCGGCCTGCCGCTGCTGCCCGCGGTGGTGTGGCAGGACCGGAGGTACGCGCAGGAGCTCACCGCGTACGAGGCGGAGTGGGACGCCGCCCTGCTGGCCCGGCAGGGCCGGCCGGTCGGCGCCCGCGCACCGTTCCTCTGGGCCGCCCGGCAGATCGCCGCGCACCCGGAGGTGGCCGCCGCGCACCGCGAGGGCCGGCTGCTCTTCGGCACCGTCGACACCTGGCTGATCTGGCGGCTCACCGGAGGCGCCGTGCACGCCACGACGCCGACGAACGCCGCCTCCACCGGTGGATATCTGCTGGAGCGACACGCCTGGGACGAGGAGTGGATCGGCCACCTCGGCTTCCCCCTCGGCCTGCTCCCGGAACTCCGCTCCGACGACGCCGGATTCGGCACGACCGACCCGGCCGCCCTCGGGATCGCCGTCCCGCTGACCGCCTCCATGGGCGACCAGCACGCCGCGCTCGTCGCGCTCGGCGGCCTCGCCGCCGGGCAGGGCATGTGCGTGTACGGGACCGGCGCCTTCGTCGACGCGGCGACCGGCACCACGCCCGCCCTGCCCCGGCCGGACATCTCCGGGGTGCTCGCCCAGCCCGGCCGGCGGCAGGGCGACATCAGCCACTACAGCCTGGAGGCGTACACCTCCACGGCGGGTTCGGCACTGCGCTGGCTCTGCGACGACCTGGGCCTGTTCGCGTCGCCGAAGGAGCTCGGTGAGGAGGCGGGCCGGGTCCCCACCCGGCCGGGCCGCACCCCGCGTTTCGTCCCGGCGCTCGCCGGGGTCCGTACGCCGGTCTGGCACCCGGAGGCCACCGCCGCCCTCACCGGGCTCACGCTCGCCACCACCCGCGCCGATCTCGCCCGCGCCGTGCTCGACGGGATCGCGCACTCGGTGTGCGACCTGATCGACGGGGTCGCCGACACCATGGGCACCCCGTTCACCCGGCTCCGGGTCGGCGGCGGCGTCTCCGGCAGCGACCCGCTGATGCGGATCCAGGCCGACCTGACCGGTCTGCCGCTGGAACGGGTCTCCGACTCCGCCACCGCCAGCCTGCGGGGCACCGCGTATCTCGCCGGTGTCGCCCAGGGCCTGTGGTCCTCACTCGAAGAGATCGTCGAGGCGCAGCCGCACGGCCGCGTCTTCGAGCCGTCGCTCCCGGCGGCCGAGCGCGCCGAGCAGCGGGCCGCCTGGCGCGAGGTGCTGATCGCGCATCTCGGCGACCCGGCGCTGCGCCCCCTCAACACGTCCACCCCCCACTGACGGCCCCCGGCCGTCGCACCGGCGGCCCGTCCCCCGACGACGCGGCCGCCGCACCGAAACACCAGGAGTTGATGTTGTGATCACCATGCCCGCCCGGAAACCGCGGCGCAGCGCCGCGGCGACCCGCCGAACGCCCCTGCTGCTCGACCGGACGGCCCTCAAGCGCCGGCTGGCCGATGACACGTACGACGTGCTCGTCATCGGCGGCGGTATCACCGGGGCGTACGCCGTGCTGGACGCGGTCTCGCGCGGACTGCGCGCGGCGCTGATCGAGAAGGACGACTTCGCCTCCGGCACGTCGTCGAAGTCGTCGAAGATGGTGCACGGCGGCCTGCGCTACATCGAGCAGGGCAACGTCAACCTGGTCCGCCACTCGCTCCTGGAGCGCCACCGCTTCCGCAAGAACGCCCCGCACCTGGTGCACCGGCTGCCGTTCCTCTTCCCGATCCTGGAGAAGGAGGGCATCTTCGACGCCCGCCTCGCCAAGGGCTTCGAGGGTCTGCTGTGGACGTACGACCTGGTCGGCGGCTGGCGGATCGGCAAGCTGCACCAGCGGCTCACCGTTCCCGAGGTCCTCGCGCAGGCGCCGACGCTGCGCGCGGAGAACCTCAAGGGCGGGCTGATGTACTTCGACGCCCGTACCGATGACGCGCGCCTCGTGCTGACCATCGTCCGGACCGCGGCGGCGCTCGGTGCGACGATCCTCAACGGTGCCCGGGCCGAGGGTCTGCTGATGCAGATGGGCAAGGTGGCCGGCGCCCGGGTCTCGGCGGACGGCGACACCTTCGACATCCGTGCGCGGGCCGTCGTCAACGCCACCGGCGTATGGACCGACGAGCTGGACGTGAAGGCCGACGAAGGCCACCGGCCGCAGGTCAGGCCCGCCAAGGGCGTCCACATCGTGGTGCCGTGGGACAAGGTGCGGATCAACTGCACGGTCACCGTGCCGATCCCCGGCCGGGCCCGCCGCGCGACCTGCACCCGCTGGGGCAACAGCGTCGTGCTCGGCACCACCGACGAGGACTACCAGGGCTCCCCCGACGATGTGCACTGCACCCGGGAGGAGATGGACTTCCTGCTGGAGGGCGCCAACACCGCCTTCGAGGGGAAGCTCACCCCGGACGACGTGGTCGGCTCCATCGGCGGTCTGCGCCCGCTGGTCGGCGGCAAGGAGGGCGCGACCCTCGACATGCGCCGCGACCACCACATCACGATCGGCCGCACCGGCATGGTGACGGTGACCGGCGGCAAGCTCACCACCAGTCGGCACATGGGCGAACTCGTCATCGACAAGGTGATGACCGTCCTCGGCCGCAAGGGGAAGAGCCGCACCACCGACCTCCCGCTGCTCGGCGGCGCAGGTTACGACGCCGAGGCCGTCGCCGCCTCCGGCGGCATCGCCGCGCACCTCGGCGAGCGCTTCGGCACCGAGGCCCGGTTCGTCGGCGACCTCATCCAGGACGACCCGTCGCTGGCCGAACCGGTCATCGCGGGACTCCCGTACACGAAGGCGGAGGTCGTCTACGCGGCCCGCGCCGAACTGGCCCGTTCGGTCGACGACGTCCTCTCGCGCCGCACCCGCGCCCGGCTGTTCGCCCGGGACGCGTCCGTGGACGCCGCCGAGGCCGTCGGCGCGATCCTCGGCCGCGAACTCAATCTCACGGAGGCGGAGGTCGAGCGCTCGGTCGCCGAGTACCTCGCAGCCGTCCGTCACGAAAAGTCCGTACTCCTCGAAGGGGCAGCAGCATGATCAGCCGTCAGACCATCACCCATCCGTTCAACCGGGGCGACTACACCATCGGCGCCCCCAGCTTCGCGAAGTGGGCACGCAACACCCCGATCGGCGACGGCGAGGCCGCGCTCCAGGCGGACCCGGTCGAGGTCCCCGAGGCCGTGGTCGAGGCGCTGCGCGAGGCCGCGCACGCGGTGCACACCTCCCGCGAGGAGGTCGTCACCCGGACCCGCGACTGGTGGGCCGGTTCGATGATCGGCGAGACCGAGGGCCGTCCGGCGACGCCCGACGCCGTGGTCGTCGAGGCGGCCGACGCCGACCAGGTCGCGGCCGTGCTGCGGATCTGCCACGAGGCCGGCGTCCCGGTCACCCCCTCGGCGGGCCGCTCCAACGTCACGGGCGCCGCGCTGCCCGTCTTCGGCGGTGTCGTCCTGGACCTGTGCGGGCTGAACCGGATCGTCGGCTTCGACGCCGAGTCGAACATCGTGGACGTCCAGTCCGGCATGTTCGGGGACCTCTTCGAGAAGCAGCTCCAGGAGGAGTACGGCGTCACCACCGGCCACTGGCCGTCCGCGTTCGCCGTCTCCACCGTCGGCGGCTGGATCGCCTGCCGCGGCGCCGGCCAGCTCTCCACCCGCTACGGCAAGATCGAGGACATGGTCGTCGGCGTCGACGTCGTGCACGCGGACGGCACCCGCGCCACCTACGGCGACTACGCCCGTGCCGCGGTCGGCCCGGACCTGCGCCAGCTGTTCGTCGGCTCCGAGGGCACCCTCGGCGTCATCGTCTCGGCCCGGCTGCGGGTCCACCCGCTGCCCGAGTACGCCTCCGCCGCCGCGTACGGCTTCAAGACCTTCGCGGAGGGCCTGGACGCCTGCCGCCGGATCATGCAGCGCGGCGCCACCCCGGCGGTCCTGCGCCTGTACGACGAGCTGGAGTCGGGCACCCACTTCGGCCACTCGGGAACCAACCTCCTGCTGATCGCGGACGAGGGCGACCCGGCGATCGTCGACGCCTCGATCAAGGTCGCCAAGGAGGTCTGCGAGGAGTACGGCCCCGAGCTGGACAGCCAGGCCGTCTTCGAGCGCTGGCTGGACGAGCGGATGCTGGTCGGCAAGTCCGCCGACGGCTTCAAGCCCGGTCCGGGCTTCGTCGCCGACACCCTGGAGATGGCCGCGTCCTGGACCGACCTGCCGGTGATCTACGACGAGGTGGTCGCCGCGATCCAGGGGGTGGACGGCACCCTGGCCGCCTCCGCCCACCAGTCGCACGCGTACACCGACGGAGCCTGCGTCTACTTCTCGCTGCGCGGGGACGTGGCGCCCGAGGCACGCCGCGACTGGTACCGCGCGGTGTGGGACGCCGCCAACGCCGTGCTCGTCAAGCACGCGGCGGCGATCAGCCACCACCACGGCTGCGGTCTGCTGCGCGGCCCCTACGTGCCGGACGCCCTCGGCGCGGGCTTCGCGGCCTTCGTCGCGGTGAAGAACGCCCTGGACCCGAAGGGCATTCTCAACCCTGGCAAACTGGGCCTTCCCAGCCGATTCGGTACGTCCCCGCTGAGCTGAGCCCAGCAGCCGCGCACCCTTCCTCCCCAGGCAGGCCCTTGCCATGAACCCTTCCCCGTCCCGGCCCGGCATCGCTCTCGACCCCCGGCTGGCCTCCGCGCTCGCCGAGATCCCGGTCGTCGCGTCGGTCGTCGGCACCCAGCCGCTGCGGCAGTTCCTGACCGCACCGGCCCGGGTGTGCATCGCCGCGTCGCTCACCGTGGGCCAACTGCCCCAGGTCGTACCGGCGCTGGGCCGGGCGGGGAAGACCGTGTTCGTGAACGTCGACAGCAGCCCCGGTCTGGCCCAGGACCGGGGCGCGCTGGAGTTCATCAAGAACATGGGCGCCCACGGCGTGGTCAGCACCCGGCTCTCGCTCATAGAGAAGGGCCGCCCGCTCGGCCTGCTGACGATGATGAAGGTGTTCGTCACCGACCGGTCCAATCTGCGCCGCTCCACGGACGCGATCTCGCGCGGGGCGCCGGACCTGGTCGAGATCATGCCCGCCCCGATCGTCGCCCGGATGAGCGCGCAGGCGCAGCGCGCGATGTCCCCCTCGGTCGCGGCGGGCTTCGTGGAGACCCCCGCCGACGTGGCGCTGGCGCTGGCCCTCGGGTCCGTCGCCGCCGCCACGTCCGACCCCCGCCTCTGGCACCTGCGCCGGGACCAGCTGCCGCCGGTCCCGCCCGCCGCGCTGAAGAGGCCCGCCGCACCACCCCAGGAGTGAAACCCGCATGACCTACGTCGTCGTCGCCCGCTACCGCACCAAGGAGGGCGAGGAGAACACCGTCCTTCCCCTCCTCGACACCATGGCCGCCGCCTCCCGCCAGGAGCCGGGCAACCTCGCCTACCGGGTCCACCAGGGCACCGAGGACCCGCGGGCGATCGTGCTGTACGAGGAGTACGCCTCCGAGGCCGACTTCACCGCCCACTGCGCCACCCCGCACTTCCAGCGGATCGTGCTCGGCGAGGTCGTCCCGCTGCTGGAGAGCCGCGACGTGCTGCGCTGCGCCCCGCGTCCGGAGACCCAGGCATGAGGACCCGAGCGGCGGTACTGCGCGGGGTGTCGACGGCCCGCCCCTACACCACGGCCCGCCCGGTGGAGGTGGAGGAGCTGGAGCTGGGCGCGCCGCGCGAGGGCGAGGTGCTGGTGCGGATCGCGGCCGCCTCGCTCTGCCACTCGGACCTCTCGGTGGTCAACGGCGACCGGGTGCGCCCGCTTCCGATGGCGCTCGGTCACGAGGCGGTGGGCGTCGTGGAGGAGACCGGCCCGGGCGTCGGCCGGGTCTCCCCCGGCGACCACGTAGCACTGGTCTTCGTGCCGAGCTGCGGATTCTGCGCCGACTGCGCGGCGGGACGGCCCGCCCTGTGCGAGCGCGCGGCGGCGGCGAACGGGACGGGGGCGCTGCTGCACGGCCCGTCGCTGCTGACCGACGCATCGGGCTCCCGCGTCCACCACCAGCTGGGCGTCTCCGCGTTCTCCGAACACGCGGTGGTGGCCCAGGAGTCGGTGGTGCCGATACCCCGGGACGTCCCGTTCACGGTGGCGTCGATGTTCGGCTGCGCGGTGCTGACCGGCGCCGGGGCCGCCATCAACACGGCGGCCCTGCGCCCCGGGCAGTCGACGGTGGTCTACGGCCTGGGCGGGGTGGGCCTGTCCGCCGTGCTGGGGGCCCGCGCGGCGGGCGCGTACCCGGTCGTCGCGGTCGACCCGGTTCCGGAGAAGCGCGAACTGGCCCTCCAGCTGGGCGCGTCGCACGCGTTCGCCCCCGACGGGGCGGTCGAGGCGATCCGCGAACTCACCTCCGGCGGCGCCGAGGTGGCGGTCGAGGCGGTGGGCAGCCCGAAGGTGATGGCCGAGTGCCTGACGGCCGTGGGCCGGGGCGGCAAGGTCGTCTCGGTGGGCCTGCCGGCTCCCGGCCGGACGCTGGAGGTCCCGGCGCTGGCGTTCGCGGGCGAGGGCAAGTCCCTGATCGGTTCGTACATGGGCGACGCGGTTCCGCGCCGCGACATCCCCCGGTTCCTGGACCTGTGGCGGGCGGGCCTGATGCCGGTGGAGCGGATGCACACCGGCACATTGCCGCTGACCGGCATCAACGAGGCGCTGGAGGAGCTGGCCTCGGGCCGGGCCATCCGCCAGATCATCGACACCTCGGGAGTGCAGGCCGCCTGACGGGCCGACACCCTTCGGCCGGCGGGCCGACGGCCGACGGCGCCCCTTCCGTGACCGGAGGGGGCGCCGTCGGTCACGGGGGCGGGACGCGGCCCGGGGTCCGGACGGGCGAGGGTGTGTCCCGTCGCGGCCGGCACCCACCGGAGCCGTCGCGCCACACCAGCGTGTACCGCCAGAACAGCCTGCGCCTCGCCTTCGCGCCGGGCAGCACGTCCCGCGCCCCGTGAACGATCTCGCGGAACGTCATCCCGGCAGGCCGGGTCACGGCGGTCATCGAGACGGGGCGCGGCGCCCTGCGGCCCTTGTTCCTGATCCAGCCCGTGGCGGCGTTCAGCGGACTGGAGACGAGATTCAGCAGGTGGTCGCCCCGGGTCTCCTCGCGGGCGAGGCCGACCACCACCAGGGTTCCGCCGAGCGCCAGACGCTCCCGGAATCCGGCGAGGGCGTCGGCGAACGGAAGGTGGTGGAGGGCGGCGACGCACGTGATCACGTCGTACGGACCTGCCGGCATCCCGGCCGGCGCCTCGGTGACGGTGAAGGCCACCGGGGCTTCGGGACCGGTGAGTTCACGGGCCCGGGCCACGATGTCCGGGTCGGCGTGCGGGGCGCGGACGTCCGCCCGACGGGCCACCGCACCGCTGCCGCCGCGCGCCTCCGCTCCTGGTACGTTGATACGCATGTTCCTCCCCCGTGCGTAGGACCCCGTACCGGCCGCGCCCCGTCCCACCGGGTGCGGTCCTCCGGTGTCCCCGCACGCCCGCGGCGCCGTCGCGCGCGCCGCCCTCACGAGGAACGTCCTCATGCTCCGGCTCTCACCCGCGCCTTCGCGCGCCCCTTCGTACGCCGCCGTCCTGCGCGCCCCGCACGCCGCCCCGGCCTTCGGTGCCGCTCTCGTGGGGCGGCTGTCGTACGGGATGATCTCCCTCTCCCTGATGCTGGCGGTGAAGGACGCCACCGGTTCCTTCACCGCGGCCGGGGTGGTCATGGCCCTGTTCGGGGCCACCAGTGTTCTTCTCTCCCCCGCCCGTGCCGCGTTGGTCGACCGGTACGGGCCGCGCCGGGCCCTGCCGCCGATGGCCGGTCTGTACGCGGTCCTGCTCGCCGCCCTGGCGTACGCCACCTGGCGGCCGGGCGCCTCCTCGCCGCTGCTGGGGGTGCTCGCCGTGACGGCGGGCGCCTGCACGCCGCCGCTGGGTCCGGTGATGCGGACCCTGTGGAGCCGTCTCGTCCCGGACCGGGAGCTGTTGCGGCGTGCGTACAGTCTGGACGGCGTCGCCGAGGAACTGCTGTTCGTCACCGGGCCGTTGCTGGTGGGCGTGGTGATCCGGCACACCGTCCCCGCGGCGGGCGTCGCGATCAGCGCCGCGCTGGTGCTGGTGGGGACGGGCGCGCTGGTGGCCTCCCCCGCGGTGCGGGGCGCGGCCCCGGGACCGGCGGCGCAGCCGGCCGCCGGTCCGGACGGGGTGGGCGGCGGGCGGCGGACGCTGCTCAAATTCGCCGGGCTGCGGCACGCCGCGCTCGCGGCCGCCGCCGTGGGACTGTGTCTGGGCGCCCTGGACCTGCTGGTGGTGGCGTTCGCCGAGCAGCACCACCGCGGCGGCTCGGTGGCATGGGCGCTGGCGGCACTGTCGGCGGGCAGCGCGGTCGGCGGGATCGCGTACGGCGCGGTCCCCTGGCGCGCCCCGAACCGGACGCGGCTGCCGGTCCTGGTCACCGGTCTGGGCACGGCCCTGGTCGTGGCCGGTCTCTCCCCCGGTGTGCCGGTGCTGGTCGCGGTGGTCGCGGCTGCCGGGGTCTTCGTCGCCCCGGCCCTGACGACGGCGTATCTCCTGGCCGACGACTCCGTGGACCCGGGTGCGCGCACCCGGGCGGGCGCGTGGGTCAACACGGCGGTCAACGCCGGGTCCGCGCTGGGCGGCGCGACAACGGGCCTGCTGGTGGACCGGCTGCCGTCGCCGGTCTGTTTCGCGATCGCCGCGGTGCCCGCGCTGGCGTGCGCGGCCGTGGTGGCGTGCGGCGCGCCCTCCCGCGGCCGCGCGGAACGGACACCGGCCCCGGACACCGACGGGGCTTCGCCTGCCTGAACGCCGGGCTCGGTGCCGGGTGCTGTCGTCGAACTGTTTAAGGGCTGTCCCGTCATCCCTGGCGGGCGCGCGACGACGGCTGCGGCACCTCGCCGCGTTGTCGGAACGTCCGCATACATCCAGTATGCGAACGCTCCTCCGCCTTGCGATGCACCACATCCGACGCCGCGCGCTGGTCCGCCACGGATGACGGGACAGCCCTCAGGCAGGCTCCAGTCCTCACACCGAATCGTCGAACCGACGTCGTCCGGCCGCCGACCGTGCCTCCTCGTGGTGGATCGGCGTGTGCGCGCCCCGGAGCGGTACGCCGCTGCCGCCGCGCAGGACGGCGACGATCTCGGCGGCGATCGACAGCGCGGTCTCCTCGGGGGTGCGGGCACCCAGGTCGAGGCCGATCGGGGAACGCAGCCTGGCCAGTTCTGCCTCTCCGACACCGACCGCGCGCAACCGTTCGTTGCGTTCCATGTGCGTGCGGCGCGAGCCCATCGCCCCGATGTACGCCACCGGCAGCCGCAGCGCCCGTTCGAGCAGCGGGACGTCGAACTTCGGGTCGTGGGTGAGGACGCACAGCACCGTGCGCGCGTCGACATCGGTCGCCGCGAGGTAGCGGTGCGGCCAGTCGACGACCAGTTCGTCGGCGTCCGGGAACCGCGCGCGCGTGGTGAAGACGGGACGGGCGTCGCAGACGGTGACGTGGTATCCGAGGAACTTGCCCGCCCGTACCAGCGCCGCGGCGAAGTCGACGGCACCGAAGACGATCAGCCGGGGCGGCGGGACGCTCGACTCGACGAGCAGGGTGAGCGGTTGCCCGCAGCGCGATCCCTCGGCGCCGATGGTGAGGGTGCCGGTGCGTCCGGCGTCCAGCATGGCGCGGGCCTCGGCCGCCGCCGTGCGGTCCAGCTCCGGGTGCCCGCCGAGTCCGCCCTCGTACGAGCCGTCGGGGCGCACGAGCAGGGGGCGGCCGAGGAGCTGCGCGGGTCCGTCGGCGATCCGGGCCACGGCCGCCGCCTCCCCCCGCGCGGCGGCGTCGAGCGCGGCGGCGAACACCGCCCGCGCGGGGTCGTCCGCGCGGATCGGGGTCACCAGGACGTCGATGACACCGCCGCAGGTCAGGCCGACCGCGAAGGCCTCGTCGTCGCTGTGGCCGAAGCGCTCGCGGACGGTCGTGCCGTCGTCCAGCGCCCGCTCGCACAGTTCGTACACCGCGCCCTCCACGCACCCGCCGGAGACCGACCCGACGGCCGTGCCGTCGCGGTCGACGGCGAGGGCTGCGCCCGGCATGCGGGGCGCGCTCCCGCCGACCTCGACGACGGTGGCGACGGCGAAGTCGCGTCCCTGACCGGCCCACCTGCTCAGTTCCTCGGCGATGTCCAGCATGGCGTTTCTCCTTGGCTGCGGGGCGGACGAAGGAGCCGCGGGAGTTCGAAGGATGCTCGGCGGCGGTGTCGCGGCGGGCCGGGGGAAGCGTACGGCCCGGGGCACCGGGACAACTCTCGTCCGGGCCGGGCGCGAAGTACACGGGAACACTCCGGTCCCCGCCCCCCGCGGCGGAACCGGGTCCGCCCGGGCCCCGCCCCGGGCCCGCGGTGGCCCAGGGCCTGTCGGGCGACCTCCGCCCGGAGAGCGGACGCGGCATGGTGCGTGCGGTTCCGAGGCCTCGGAAAGGTGCGTACCGGGGCGTGACCGCCCCGTAGGAGGTCACCCGACGGGCTCTCAGGTGTCCGTGAGGTGTTCGGGGCGCACCGGCGTCCGGTTGAGCTCCAGGCCCGTCGCGTTCCGGATCGCCGCGAGGACGGCCGGGGTCGACGACAGGGTGGGGGCCTCGCCGACGCCGCGCAGCCCGTACGGGGCGTGGTCGTCGGCGAGTTCGAGCACGTCGACGGGGATGGCCGGGGTGTCCAGGATGGTGGGGATCAGATAGTCCGTGAAGGACGGGTTGCGCACCTTCGCGGTCACGGGGTCGACGACGATCTCCTCCATGACCGCGATGCCCAGGCCCTGGGTGGTGCCGCCCTGGATCTGTCCTTCGACGGACAGCGGGTTGAGGGCCTTGCCGACGTCCTGGGCGCAGGCCAGTTCGACGACCTTGACCAGGCCGAGTTCGGTGTCGACCTCGACGACCGCGCGGTGGGCGGCGAAGGAGTACTGGACGTGCCCGTTGCCCTGTCCGGTGCGCAGGTCGAAGGGTTCGGTGGGGCGGTGGCGCCACTCCAGTTCGGCCTCGACGCTCTCGCCCTCCAGCACGTCCGCCAGGGCGGCCAGCACCTCGCCGCCGTCGGTGACGACCTTGCCGTCCTCCAGGAGCAGTTCGGCGGTGGCCCAGGCTGGGTGGTACGGGCCGAACCTGCGGCGGCCCAGCTCCAGGACCTTCTCGCGGACGGCCTCGCAGGCGTGTTTCACGGCGCCCCCGGTGACGTACGTCTGCCGGGACGCGGACGTGGAACCCGCCGAGCCGACCCGGGTGTCGGCGGGCTGGATGGTGACCCGGGCGACGCCGAGTTCGGTGCGGGCGATCTGGGCGTGGACGGTGACGCCGCCCTGGCCGACCTCCGCCATGGCGGTGTGCACGACCGCGACGGGTTCGCCGCCGACGACCTCGATACGGACCCGGGCGGTGGAGTAGTCGTCGAAGCCCTCGGAGAAGCCGACGTTCTTGATGCCGACCGCGTAGCCGACCCCGCGCACGACGCCTTCGCCATGGGTGGTGTTGGACAGTCCGCCGGGCAGGGCCCGTACATCGGGCCGCTCGCCCGCCGTCTCCCACTGGCGCTCGGGCGGCAGCGGTCTTGCCTTGACGCGGCGCAGCAGTTCGGCGACGGGGGCGGGCGAGTCGACGATCTGGCCGGTGGGCAGGACGCTGCCCTGTTCCATGGCGTTGATCCGCCGGAACTCGACGGGGTCCATGCCGAGTCCGGCGGCCAGCTTGTCCATCTGGGCCTCGTAGGCGAAGCATGCCTGGACGGCGCCGAAGCCGCGCATGGCCCCGCACGGCGGGTTGTTGGTGTAGAGCGCGACCGCCTCGATGTCGACGTCGTCGACGACGTACGGGCCGACGCCGAGCGAGGCGGCGTTGCCGACGACCGCCGGGGAGGAGGAGGCGTAGGCCCCGCCGTCCAGCACGATGCGGCACTTCACATGGGTCAGCCGGCCGTCGCGGGTGGCCCCGTGCTCGTAGCGGAGCCTGGCGGGGTGCCGGTGGACGTGTCCGAAGAAGGACTCGAAGCGGTTGTAGACCATCTTGACGGGCCTGCCGGTGCGCAGGGCGAGGAGGCAGGCGTGGATCTGCATCGACAGGTCCTCGCGTCCGCCGAAGGCGCCGCCGATGCCGGAGAGCGTCATGCGGACCTTGTCCTCGGGCAGGCCGAGGACGGGGGCGATCTGGCGCCGGTCGGCGTGGAGCCACTGGGTGGCGACGTAGAGGTCGACACCGCCGTCCTCGGCGGGCACGGCCAGCCCGGACTCGGGCCCGAGGAACGCCTGGTCCTGCATGCCGAAGACGTACTCCCCGCGGACCACGACGGCGGCCCGGGCCGCCGCCGCTTCCGCGTCGCCGCGCACGACGGGCTGGCGGTGGACGATGTTGGGGTGCGGTACGTGTCCGGCGTGGTGGTCGGTGCGGTGCTCGTGGACGAGCGGGGCACCGGGGGCGAGCGCGGACGCCTCGTCGGTGACGACGGGCAGTTCGCGGTAGCCGATCCTGATCCTCGCGGCGGCGCGGCGGGCCGTCTCGGGGTGGTCGGCGGCGACGAGGGCCACGGGTTCGCCGTGGTGGCGGACCTTGCCGCGGGCCAGGGCCGGGGTGTCCTGGATCTCCAGCCCGTAGTTCTTGACTGCGGCGGGCAGGTCGTCGTGGGTGAGCACGGCGTGGACGCCGGGTGTGGCGAGCGCCTCCGCGATGTCGATGGAGACGATCTCGGCGTGCGCGAGCGTGGAACGCAGGGTGTGGCCCCAGAGCATGTCCTCGTGCCACATGTCGGAGGAGTACGCGAACTCCCCGGTGACCTTCAGGACGCCGTCGGGGCGCGGGGTGGACTCGCCGATGCCGCCCCGGGTACGGGTGCCCCGGTCGATGCCGGTGGGATCGCCGGTGCCGCCCATCGTCAGACCTCCCCTTCCGCGCGAGCGGCCGCGAGGCGGACCGCGTCCATGATCTTCTCGTAACCGGTGCAACGGCAGAGGTTCCCGGAGAGCGCCTCGCGGATGTCCGCGTCGGACGGCCGGGGGCTGCGTTCGAGCAGGGCGTCTGCGGCGACCAGCAGGCCGGGGGTGCAGAAGCCGCACTGGACGGCTCCGGCGTCGATGAACGCCTTTTGGATCGGGGCGAGTGCGCCGCCGTCCCGGGGCTCCTGCCCGGCCGGTCCGGGCATCCGCCGGATCTCGTCGGACGGGGTGCCTTCGCCGTCGGCGGGCGCCGGGGAGCGCCGGGCGGAGAGGCCGGCGAGGCCCTCCACGGTGACGATCTCGCGTCCCTCGGCCTGGCCCGCCGCGACCAGGCAGGCGCAGACCGGCACCCCGTCCAGGCGTACCGTGCACGACCCGCATTCGCCTTGTTCGCAGGCGTTCTTCGAACCGGGCAGGCCCATCCGCTCCCGCAGGACGTGGAGCAGGGACTCGCCCTCCCAGACGTCGTCCGCCTCGTAGCGGCGGCCGTTGACGGTGAATGCGACACGCATGGTCAGGCGGCTCCTTCGCTGCTGCGGCCGTCGCCGCGATACGAGTCCCAGGTCCAGCCGAGGGTGCGGCGGGCCATGACCCCGACCGCGTGTCTGCGGTAGCGCGCGGTGCCCCGCACGTCGTCGATCGGGTTGCAGGCGCCGGCGGCGAGGTCGGCGAAACGCCGGACGAGGGACGGGGCGAGGGGCGTGCGGCTGTCCCAGAACCCGCCTTCGTCGAGCGCGGCGTTCAGGAACTCCTCGGCCGCCTCCGCCCGGACGGGCGTGGGCGCGGCCGAGCCGATGCCGGTGCGGACCGTGCGGGTCCCGGGGTGCAGGGCCAGCCCGAAGGCGCAGACCGCGATGACCATGGCGTTGCGGGTGCCGACCTTGGAGTACTGCTGCGGCCCGTCGGCCCTTTTGACGTGCACGGCCCGGATCAGCTCGTCCGGGGCGAGGGCGTTGCGTTTGACACCGGTGTAGAAGGCGTCGATCGGGATCATCCTGGTCCCGCGCACGGACGCGGCCTCCACCTCGGCGCCCGCGGCGAGCAGTGCCGGGTGGGCGTCCCCGGCGGGCGAGGCGGTGCCCAGGTTGCCGCCGACGCCGCCGCGGTTGCGGATCTGCGGGGAGGCTACGGTGTGCGCGGCGAGCGCCAGACCCGGCAGCTCGTCGCGCAGGTGCTCCATGATCCGGCTGTACGGCACGGACGCGCCGAGCCGTACGGTCTCCTCGCCCACTTCCCACTCGGACAGCTCATCGACGCGGTTCAGGTCCATGAGGTGTTCGGGGCGCCGGTGGTCGAAGTTGATCTCGACCATCACATCGGTGCCGCCCGCGATGGGCACGGCCGTCGGGTGCGCGGCCTTGGCGGCGAGCGCCTCCTCCCAGTCGGCGGGGCGAAGGAAGTCCATGGGCGGCTCTCTCCTCGATCGGGGTCGTCGTCCGCCGGGCAGGAGCCGGGGGCGGAAGCCGGGGCCGGAGGCGCGGGGCTGCCGGTCCTCGTCGGATCGTCCCCATGTGGTTATCGCGGCATGGGCCCCAGTACACAAGGGGTGCTCCACCCGGTGCAGTCACCGAAACCATGAAGGCGTTGGCCGGCCGTTCTTGTCGTCTTGTAGATTCGAACGAATGGCGGGCATCGGTGGTCTCACCGTTTCACCCGGTTTTCACCCTCACCAACGAGAGAGATCGGCGGCGACGAGATGCGGCTGCGCGCACTGCTGGAGACCGACGCGCTGGGCCTGCGACTGCTCGGCGGCGAGGACGAGCTGGACCGGCCCGTACGTGGTGTGATGACCACGGACCTGCGCGATCCCAGCCGCTATCTGTCGGGCGGCGAGCTGGTCCTGACGGGCCTGGCCTGGCGTCGCGACGCGGCGGACTCCGAGCCGTTCGTACGCATCCTGGTGCGCTCCGGGGTCGCCGGGCTCGCGGCGGGCGAGGCGGAGCTGGGGGCCGTCCCCGGCGATCTGGTCGACGCCTGCGCCCGGCACGGCCTGCCGCTCTTCGCCGTCCATGAGACCGTCGCGTTCGCGACGATCACCGAGCATGTGGTGCGCCAGGTGTCGGGCGAGCGCGCGGGCGATCTGGCCGCGGTCGTGGAGCGGCACCGCAGGCTGATGACGTCGGGTCCGGCGGGCGGCGGCCCGGACGTGGTCCTCGATCTGCTCGGTTCCGACCTCGACCTGCGCGCCTGGGTGCTCTCCCCCACCGGGCGGCAGATCGCGGGCGCCGGTGACGCCCCGCTGCCGGCGCCGGTCGGCGCGGCGCTCGCCGGGCACCACATGGCCGCCGCCCGCGGCGGCCGGCGGACCCCGTACCGGGCCGTGGTCGACGGCACCGCGTACGCCCTCTTCCCGATCCGGAACACCGGACGGGGCACGGCCGAGGTCCCCGGGGACGCGCGCGCGTCGGTGCTGTCGGACTGGCTGCTCGCGGTCGAGGCGGACCCGGGAGACTGGCCGGCGGCCCGGCTGGACCTGCTCCAGGGCGTCACCCAGCTGATCGCGGTCGAACGGGACCGGCGCGACGCGGCCCGTACGGTACGCCGCAGGCTCGCCCAGGAGGTCGTGGAGCTGGTCCAGACGGGGGCGCCGCCGGCCGAGATCGCCGCCCGGCTGCGGGTCGCCGCCCCGGTGCTGCTGCCGGGTCTGGGGCCGGCACCGCGCTGGCAGGTCGTGGTGGCGCGGGTCGAGTGGGACGTTGCGGGGGGCGGGCCCTCGGCGGGCCCCGGAACCGGCACCGCCGTCACGGGCGGCGCGACCGCCCAGGCGCTGCTGGAGGAGATCCTGGTCGACCCGGCGGTCACCGGCGCCGAGTCCGCCGACCGTACGGCCGTCGCCGACACGGGCGACGAGGCGGTGGCCCTCGTGCCCCTGCCCGCCCCGCCCGGGTCCGCCCAGGACGCGGGCGGCGGCCCCGAGCCCGTCGGCGAGGACGTCTCGCTGCACGCCGAGGTGCTGCTCGCGGCCGTGCGCGAGCCCCTTTCCGCGGGCCTGGCCGACGACGGCCGGCTCACCCTCGGTGTCAGCGCGGCCGTGCACTCTCCCGAGGGCCTGCGCGGGGCGCTGGAGGAGGCCCGGCACGCGCGCCGGGTGGCGGCGGCCCGTCCGGGCCGGGTCTGCGCCGCCGGGCACCACGAACTGGCCTCGCACGTGCTGCTGCTGCCGTTCGTCCCGGACGACGTGCGCCGCGCGTTCACCGCACGGTTGCTCGACCCGTTGCGCGACTACGACCGGCGCCACCGTGCGGACCTGATCCCGACGCTGGAGGCGTTCCTGGACTGCGACGGTTCCTGGACCCGCTGCGCCTCCCGGCTCCACCTCCACGTCAACACACTGCGCTACCGGATCGGACGAATCGAGCAGTTGACGGGGCGTGACCTCTCGCGCCTGGAGGACAAGCTCGACTTCTTCCTCGCCCTGCGTATGAGCTGATTCCCGCCCCCTACCGGGCCCGTCGGCCGATGCGGTGGTTTGTGAAATCTTTCACCTGACATCGCGACGACCTCTTGGCCCGGCGTGCCCATCCGTGCTGAGATGCCGCCCAGACTCAACTGCTCGATGGCGCGCTAGGGGAGGGCAATGTGGCGCATACCGCCATGTCTGGTTCCGGCACGACAGCAGATGACGATCCGCCGCTCCAGACCGCGGTATGGCGGCTGCGGTCACGCGCCTGCTGGACGGACGCCGCCGCACTGCTCGAACACGACGCCGCCACCGACCCGGCCGCGGCGCTCCAGCGGACCGCGCTGCTGACCGAACGCTGCCTCTACACCGGGCAGGGCTGGACGGACGCCGAGGACGCCCTGCGCACCGCGGAGGCGCTCGCCCACGACGACGCCGAGCGCGGCGCCGCCGCCTGCGAGCGCGGCCACCTGGCGTACGCGTCGACGCTCCTGGGGGTGCGGGACCGGGCGGACGAGGCCAGTGTCGCCCTGAGCCGCGCCGCCGCGCTCCTCTCCCCGACCGCGCCGGGCCGCCCGCTGCTGGACTTCCGCCGCGGCCTGATCGCCCACAACATCGCCGACTCGCCCCAGGCGGCGCGTGCCGCGTACCGCAGGGCCCACGCCGGTGCCATCGCGCAGGACGACGCGTTACTGCTCTCCTCCACCTGGCGCCATCTCGCCCTGCTCGCCCTGCGGGAGGGCGAGACGGCGGAGGCGCGACACGGTTTCGCCGAGTCCCTGCGGCTGCGGGAGGAGTTGGGCTACCTGATCGGTACGGCTCCGGCCCTCATCGCCCTCGCCGACGCCGAGCCGGAGCCGGAGACGGCGACCCGGCTGCGCGCCGAGGCGGGCCGGCTGTTCCGGCTCCTCGGGGGCGTACCGACGTGGCTGGCCCCGCACCTGGATCCGCCGTCCCCCAGTGCCGTGACCGGCAACGTTTGCCCCGTCGCGCCGCCCGTCACTTCCCCGAACTCTCAGCTTCGTTCGAGCAGGGGAGACCCCATTGCTCGCGACGTTGGCCGAAAGCCCACGTAGCCCTTCCCCGAGCGCTCGACTTCGTTCGAGCAGGGGAGGCCCCGTCCGAGGGCTTCCGGACGCCTTGCGACCGCACGCACCGGACAACACGCCTTCCGGGCAAACCTTGCCGGTCACGGCACCAGGACCGCCGAGGCGAACTGAGCAGCGCGGCACCGTCCACGCGCGAACAGCCCCGGGCAGCCCTGCCGGGCCCCGGGCGGTCCGGGCCGCACGACACGGGCCGGGGCGTGGGACCCGGGGGCGGGGCGTACGGGCCGGGGCCGTTCGTGTCCGCACCGGCTCGGCCCCTGCGGGCTGAGGCGGTGCGCATCCATACCCGGCTCAGCCCGCGGCTCCGGTGAAGTGCCCGCGTACCAGCGACTGCACGGCGGTGAGGTCCTGGGCGATGAGCGCGTCGAGCAGCGCGGCGTGCTCGGCGGCGTCGGCCAGGAGGTCGGCGCGACGGGTGGCGGGGTTGTCCGCGGCCGGCCACCGGGCGCGGCGGTGCAGGTCGTCGGCGACCATCACCAGCTGTTCGTTGTCGCAGAGCGCGAGGATCGCGCCGTGGAACGCCCGGTCGGACTCGGCGTAGCCCGCCAGGTCCCCCACGGCGGCGGCGGTCGCGGTGGCCTCGGCGAGCGGGCGCAGGGCGCGCCAGCGGGCGGGCGGGACGGTCCGGGCCAGCCGCAGCACGACGGGGACCTCGATCAGGGCCCGCACCTCGGCCAGTTGGGCAAGCTCGCGCGGGCCGCGCAGCGACACCCGGAAGCCGCGGTTCGGCACGACCTCGACGGCGCCCTCGACGGCCAGTCGCTGCATCGCCTCGCGCACCGGGGTCGCGGAGACCCCGAAGCGGGCGCCGAGGGCAGGGGCGGAGTACACCTCCCCCGGCACGAGCTGACCGTCGGCCAGGGCGGCCCGCAGCGCCTCCAGCACCTGGCCGCGCACCGAGTGGCGCCGCACCGCCGGACGCGGGGGCGGCGCGGCGGCCGGGACGGACGGAGCGGGCGGGACGGACGATGCGGGCGACCGGGCCGGCTCGGCATGGGTGTGCTCGCCGCGCGCCTGGTCCGGCACGCGATCGGGGCGCGGCTGCTCCCCGCGCGCCTGCCCGGGCACCCGCACGGGCACGGACGGCGGACGCGCCTGCCCACACGCTCTGACCTGCTCCACCCGGACCTCCTCGGCCTGCCGTGGGCGCGGCTCGCGTGCGCCATGCCCCTGTGCACGATAGGCGGAGCGGGCGACAGTTCACACCTCGATCAACTCGGGTAAGGTAAGCCTTACCTGCAAGTATCGTGATTCGGCGGTCCCGCATGCCCCTCCCCGCCCTGCGTTCCGGCACCTCCGCGCCCGCCCTGGCGGACGCGTACACGCGCCTGGCCGAGGTCTTCCCCGGGCTGCGCGCGGACGCGCTGCCGGACGGCGAGGACGTGCCCCGGGGCGACGGCTGGGTGGGCGCGGACGAGCTCGCGGCGGGCGGCGACGCGCTCGACGCCTTCCTCTCCTGGGACCACGCGCAGATGGTGCGGGACTACGGGCAGCAGCCGCGCCCGGACGTGGTCGCCGGATTCGGACTGCACCGCTACGCCTGGCCCGCCTGCCTGCTGGTGACGGTGCCGTGGTTCCTGCACCGCCGGGTGCCCCGGATCCCCGTCGAGGACGTGGCGTTCCAGCGGGCGCTGGGCCGCATGACCGTCCGTGTCACGGAATTCGCCTGCCTCCCGGACGATCCGGCGGCCGTACTGCCGGGCGCCCGGCCGGTCCCGGACGAGGCGGCGCTGCGGGCCGAGGTCCTCGCCGCCGTGGCCGAGCACATCGGCCCGGTGCTGGACGGCTTCGGGCCGCGGATGCGGCGCGGCAGCCGGGCGCTGTGGGGCATGGCGACGGACGAGGTCGTCGAGGGGCTCTGGTACATCGCCTCCCTGCTCGGCGAGGAGCGGCGCGCGATGACCGAGCTGGAGTCGCTGCTGACGGGCGCCGGGAAGCCGTACGTGGGCACGCCGGGCTTCCGCGAGCTGACGGGGCCGAACGGCGAACCGCTCCCCACCCGGGACCGGGTGAGCTGCTGTCTCTTCTACACCCTGCGCCCCGAGGACACCTGCGTCACCTGCCCACGCACCTGTGACGCCGAGCGGGTACGGAAACTGACGCCCACTCACTGAACGACACCCCTCGAACGGGTAGTAGTATTCGAACGCACTTCACTGGCCGTGTACGGGTATTCGACCAGATCCCGGCTATCCGTATGCGCTGCCAACCCAATGGCGTTCTCTTGTCCCGAAACCCCCTGTGTGTGATGCGGTTTCGGCAATCATGGCGCCCGAAATGCCCTACGTGACGCAAGGGACCGCGCATGAGACTGACCGACATATCGCTGAATTGGCTGCTTCCGGGCGCCGTGCTGCTCGTGGGAGTCCTGGCGGCGGTGGCGGTGGTCGTACGCGGCAAGCGCGCCGCCGACAAGTCCGCCGCCGACGACAGCTGGGAGCGCAGCGAGGAGCGCCGCAGGCGCAAGGAGGCGGTGTACGCCATCGCGTCCTACGTCCTGCTCTTCTGCTGCGCGGCCGTCGCCGCCGCCCTCTCCTTCCACGGGCTCGTGGGCTTCGGCAAGCAGAACCTCGGCCTCTCCGGGGGCTGGGAGTACCTCGTTCCGTTCGGCCTCGACGGGGCCGCGATGTTCTGTTCCGTCCTCGCCGTGCGCGAGGCCAGCCACGGTGACGCGGCGCTCGGTTCGCGACTGCTCGTGTGGCTGTTCGCCGGTGCCGCGGCCTGGTTCAACTGGGTGCACGCCCCCCGGGGTGTGGACCACGCGGGCGCCCCGCAGTTCTTCGCGGGGATGTCGCTCTCGGCGGCCGTGCTCTTCGACCGCGCGCTGAAGCAGACCCGCCGGGCCGCGCTGCGTGAGCAGGGCCTGGTGCCCCGCCCGCTGCCGCAGATCCGGATCGTGCGGTGGCTGCGTGCCCCCCGGGAGACCTTCGGCGCCTGGTCGCTGATGCTGCTGGAGGGCGTGCGCACGCTGGACGAAGCGGTCGAGGAGGTACGCGAGGACCGGCGGGAGCAGGAGCAGGAACGCCTCCGCAGGAAGGAACAGGCCAAGCTGGACCGGGCCCACATCAAGGCGCTGAACCGGCAGCACCGGGCCTGGGGCCGACTCGGCCGGGGCGGCACCCAGGTGGAGGTCCAGCAGCTCCCTCCTACGACCGGAGCCGCCCCGTCGACAGCGGAGCCGGTGATACCGGAACAAGGACAGCTGCCCTTGCGGCCGTCCCTGCAGGCCGTCACGGGGGCGCCCCGGAGCGACCAGGACCGGAAGGCGAGTGAGCCGGTCACCGTCGACCTCACGGCCGAGGACGACACCCAGGCGCTGCCCCGGCTCGACTCGCTGGAGCGGAAACTGAAGGATCTGGAGCAGCAGTTCGGCTGACGCTCCGCCCTGGAGGCCCTGACGGCCCGGTTGCTTCCGGGCTCTCAGGGCCTCTCGCCGTCCAGCTCGAACCAGACGACCTTGCCCAGGGTGCGTGCGTCGATCCCCCAGGCATCCGCGAGACTCCGGACCAGAATGAGTCCCCGGCCGTGCGTACCGTCGTCGGCGTCCGGTACGTACGACAGGGACGGCAACGGCCCGAAGTCCCGCACTTCCACCCGGAGTCCGGCGGGACCCAAGCTCGCCGAGACGACGGCCCCGTGTCTCGTGTGGATCAGCGCGTTGGTGACCAGCTCGCTGAGCAGGAGCTCCGCCGCTCCGGTCGGCTCGGCCCGCCAACGATGGCGGAGCAACTCCCGTAACGCGCGGCGGACTTCGCTCACGGCCGCAAGGTCGGTGTGTGCCAGCCGTCTCCGCATCCGGGCCGGCCCCCACGCCTCCCGTCGTGGCCCCATCTCCTCGCACTTCGAACCGGTCACTTCCTGACGCTGCGTCTTCTCCCCCGCGCGCACGGTGAATCGCCCCCTTCTCGTCGTCTCGTCGGACTCCTTCTCGGAACACGTTCACGGGGATGCATGCCCCCGGGGAGGGCCGCCACGCTTGTCGGACCACCCCTGTGTGAATGCGCGCACGAGCGATCCGAGCGCTCGGGTACACGTCGGCGTCGCCTTTCCTGCCCTGCGGTCAACTTCCACAGAATTCCCATGAATCGGAGTTGACGGGTCCATGTCTACGCGCGTCATCATGGGGGCATGAGAATCCCCCCACGGATCACCACGCTCGGCGGCGCCGCCGCCCTCCTGTCCGCGCTCCTCGTCGGCGGCCCCGTCGTCACGGCCGCCACCGCCGCCCCCGCCTCGGTCGGCAGCATCTGCTACTCGGACCTGCCGGCCCAGGCGCACGACACCCTCCGCCTGATCGCGGCGGGCGGGCCGTTCCCGTATTCGCAGGACGGTTCCGTGTTCCAGAACCGTGAAGGCGTCCTGCCCAAGCAGAGCACCGGCTACTACCACGAGTACACGGTCGTCACGCCCGGCGCCCCGACCCGCGGCGCGCGACGCGTCGTCACGGGCGACCGGGTGCGGGAGGACTACTACACCAGCGACCACTACGCCACCTTCGACCTGATCGACCGCGGCTGCTGAAGCCCGGCCCCGAACCGGTCCGCGCCGTAGCCCCCCACCTGCGGCGCGGATCACCGTCCGGCGCGGATCACCGTCCGCGCGGGCGGCCCGGTCCGCTCCCGGCCCCCGGCCGGTAGCCTCCGGTCATGACCGTGACCTATGTGATCGACGGCTCCCGGATCAGCGGCCTGGAGCGGTTCTGGACCGTCATCGGCGAGGCCGTGAACGGCCCCGGCGGATACTTCGGCCGCAACTTCGACGCCCTGGCGGACTGTCTGGGCGGCGGGATGGGCACTCCGGACGACGGGGACTTCGTCATCGAATGGCGGGACCACGAACGGTCGGCGCGGGCCCTGGGCCATGAGGAGACGGCCCGTTACCTGCGGGAGAGCCTGGCCCGGGTGCACGAGAGCAACCGTCCCGAGGTACGGCGCCGCCTCGACGACGCGCTGGCCGGGCGGGGACCGACCCTGTTCGACCTGCTCGTGGACGTCCTCACGGCCGGGACGCGGCCCGGCACGCTCAGACTGCTGTGAACCTACGACGACGGCCGGCCTGCCCGCGGAAGGGGATCCCTCTGCGGGCAGGCCGTTGTCGTGTGTCCGAAGGTGCTCAGTACTTGGTGGAGACGGTCACGCCGTCGAATCCCTCAACGGCGTGCAGGCTGATGAAGCGGTCTCCGGCTTCCGGGCGGTCGATGGTCAGTGTGTGCTCGTTCCCGGCGCCGACGGCCCGGCTGGTGTAGGCGGTGGTGGTCGCCCACTTGTCCGCGTTGTAGTAGAGGTCGGCGTCGCCCGTGCCGCCCGTCACGGTGATCTGCAGCTGAGCGGTGCCCGCCGGAATGCGGACGTACAGATAGGCGTAGTCGTCCTTGACCGCCTTCAGCCCGCTGCGCTTGCAGTCCTTGCCCAGCTCCCTGGTGTCCTTCCCGGTGCACTCGCCCCCGGGCTCGGTGGGCGTGCCGCCGCCGCAGCTGCCGGCCGCGCAGGCGGTCAGCCAGGTGTTCCAGTCGGCTTCGTAACGGTCGCCGATGGTCGAGGTGAGCAGGGTGCGGGCACCGTCCCAGTCACCCTTGCGGTAGAGGCCGAGGAGTGTGTCGATGTCCCCGCGGTGGGACTCCAGCATGTAACGGACGGCCAGATAGCCCCAGTTGTAGACCCGGGTCTGGTCGGCGTTCTCGTAGGTGGTGTCGAACAGGGTCCGCAGGGTGTAGGTGTGGTTCGCGGCCTGCTCAGCGGCGGCGTCGTAGTTGACCTTGCGGTACGAGTAGGAGACGTACTCCGCAAAGCCCTCGACCCACCAGACGGTCGGCGTGGTCAGCCCGTCCTCGAAGTCGCCGTGCATGTTGAAGCGGCCGTCGAGGTAGTGCGTGTACTCGTGGTTCAGGTTCCAGATCTGGAAGTCGGGGCGGACCCACTCGGCCTCGTAGGCGATGAACCGGGGCTGATTGCCTTCCGCGGCGGGGTCGCCTTCCAGGTACATGCCGCCGTTGTTCGTGTTGATGCCGTAGATCGCGCCGGCGTAGGTCTGGTAGTCGGTGCTGGAGTCGAAGGCCACGACCTCGATGGTCTTGTTGTTGTCGTCGGCGACCGGGCCGTTGTCCCGGGCCACCTCGTGGAAGTAGGCGTCCTGGTTGCGCAGGCTGGTGCAGCTGGCCTCGAGTTCCTCCGCGGCCATGTCCTGCGCCCGGATGGTGATGCTGTCGCTACAGGTGTGCGTCACCGGCAGGACGGCCTTCTCAAGACGCTCCGCGAGGTCACAGGTGCCGTAGTACGAGCAGTTCGCCTTGTCGTAGGCCTCGACCATCTGCGCCACGGCGACCCAGAGCGGGGCGGTGGGGCCGGTGATGGAGCTCTTGCCGAGCAGTTCGGCGGCCAACGGGCTCGCCTTGGGGCGCAGGGAGTCTTCCTTGAGGAAGCGGCCGAGCTCGAGTCCCGCGTTGGAAGCGAGGAACGACTGCTTGGTGCCCAGCAGGTCGAGATGGCTCGACGCGAAGTCGCTGAGGGCTTGCAGCACGCCCGGGTCGGCCTCCACCGCGGCGATGAACTCCGGCACCTGGTGACCGCGGAAGAACACCGTGTACACGCTGTTCACGGCGTTGACCATGTTGTAGAACTCGTTGTACGAGGAGTCGTAGCTGGCCAGCAGCCGCTTGACGACGGACAGGTAGCGGGCGTTCTCCACGGCGCTGTCGATCAATATGACGGCCTCGGACAGGGTCTGCCCGTTGGCGTCGGTGACGTCGAAGGCGTGCGAGGAGGCGAAGAACGCGTCGAGCGCGCCCTGGATGGCCGTACGCAGCTCCGGCCCGTAGCTGCCCACCGTGTCGGGGTCGTAGAACTGCACGTAGTACCCGGCTCGGAGATAGAGGACCAGCTGGGGCATGCCGGTACTGCTGTCGCCGGGGTAGGCGGCCGATCCCTCGCGCATGGCGTTGGCGACGGTGACCATCTGCGCCTCGCGGAAGGCCAGATTGCCGTCGTTGCCCTTGACACGGAACAGCGTGTTGACGCAGTCGGTCGTCGACGACTTGATCTGCTGGACCAGGTCGCTTCCGGTGCGACTGGTGAAGTCGCTGACATTGCACTCGGCCGCGGTCCGGGCCTTGGATCCGGCCCTGGCCTTGGAGTCGGCCTTCATCGACGGCGCCTGGTGGCTCGGGAGCATGGCTCCGGGGTCGTCGTAGTCCCGCCGCAGTGCGTCCTTGGAGGCGGACAACGGCGGGCGGTCGGCGGCCTTGAGGGCCTTGCTGCCGAAGTGGTCGGCGTCGTCCGCAGGTGCGGCCGGCGCCTCGGCGGAGGGGCCGGCCGGCCCTGCGGCAGGCCCGCCGCCCGTACGGACCGGACCGGTCGCCGCCGATACGGCGGAGCGCTGCTCGACGGCCTGGCTCGGCGCGGAGAGCAGGCCCAGGCCCAGGCATGCTGCCAGGACCGCAGTGGACAATCCGGTGAATCTCCTTTGAAGCGTTCGGTTCTTCACGTGCCGCCTCCCAGCGGTATGTCAACCGCGCGACTGCGCGGGTGGGGGGAATGCGAGGGAGCGGACTGGGGATGGCATGAGCACACCCACTCCCTTCGCGCGCTGTACAATGGCACATGTCACATGTCCTTAGGAACCCCTCTCGCACGCATTGCTCTTCAGAACAACTCACGGCGGGTGCAAGGGACTTCGCCCAAAGGTCGGTATGCACCGATCGCCGCCGCCGGACGCCTCACGAGGAATCGCCGTCCGGGCCGGATCCCGAACCCCGCTTCCTGGACCGGGCTTCGCAAGCCGCCGAGAAGCCGAGGAGTGACGATCGCTGCACCCGCGCCTCTTTGACCGAGCCCGTCCGGACGCCCGGGAGAGGCCGCGGTCCGGGGCGCGGCCGCCGATCCGGATGCCGAGCGGCGCGTCCTGCGTCGGTGGACTTCTGCCCTCCGTGAGCCCGCCGCAGCCCGCACGCACGGCAGCGGTCGCTACGGGAACGGCGCGCGGCGAACTCCGTCTCCTGGAGGAGCGCCGGCAGACCGGGCGACGACTAGTGCCGCGGCAGGCAACGTTTGCCCGTCAAGGAGCGGCGTGGGGTGCGTGCTCTCGGTGTGCCGGCCGGAAGTCCTTGTACTGGACGTACTT
>NZ_JBIARH010000027.1:0-109238 GCF_042889785.1 Streptomyces sp. NPDC002476
GAGGAGAGCGATTCTTTTCTCGTTGCGTGAGCCGTTGTGCAGCAGGTGCCGCACCGATGCGAGAAGATCGGGTCTTGCCCCGGTCTGTTCAAGTACGTCCCGGAAGTCGGGCCCGGGTTCCGCAGCCATGGAACGCAGAAGGTCGAGTGTCGTGCGGTGACCGAACGACTTGCTCATGCGTCACCTCGCCTTGTCACTCTACGAAGCACTGAGCCGTCATTCAGCATTCTAATTCCTTCTTCATTGAAGAGGAATTGCTTGACGTCCTTGACGGACCTGATCTTTCCGCTGAGTGGCCCGATGATCAGATCGTATGGCCAGCTGACTTCGCCCCCGAGTTCCTTCTCCTTTTTTCGGAATTCGTTCCAGGTCATTTCGGTTTCAATGCCGCCGTAGTTCTGCGGGTGCCGTACCGGAACCGGTGTGTTCTTGTCCTTGAAGACGAGTGTGTAGTAGCTGGACTCAAGATCAAATACTGTGTCGAATAGCCCGAATCGGTTGATGGTGTCCGTGGGGACGGTGAACTCCGTCACGCCCCACCGGTCATCGTCCCTGCTGCGGCTGTACGTTTCCGCTACCTCGGCGGCAGCTGCTTCTTCCTTGAAGGTGTAGAAGCCCGTTCCGAATTCCCCGTGCCCTCGCGGCTCGACCGGTGTTCCCCTTGCGAAATTGTCCGCAACGTCCTCGCTCGACCCGTGGTAGAAGTCCTCCTTCTCGGGGAGTCCTTCCACGGGAGGTATCGGTCCGGACGGTCCGATTGGCACCGATCCGTCGCCGACGGAGTCGTTGGGCGCCACTTTTACGTGGAAATCGAGCTTCTTCTTCGTGGATGCGGTCCTGGCGTCGTCCGGGAACGAAACGGAGAGCTTGATCCCGCGTTTCAGCTGTGGCTGGTACGTGGCTTCGAGTTGTCGAGCCAGGGTTTCTTTTTCGCGGCGGACCGGCTGATACTCGGAATTGGAGGTGGGTCTCTCCATCTGCCGTATGACCGATCGGACGATCTCCTGGTGCCTGACTTCCTCTGTGGGGGGCGTTCTGCGGTCGGATCCGGTTTCGCTTCGACCCGTCTTTCCCTTCTCTTCGCCTTTATCTTTTTCCTTTCTCTCGCCATTTTCTTTTCTGGGTTTTTTCGATAGTTTCTTTCCGGCTTTTGCGATGAAGTCGACGATTTTGTCGATGGCGCGGTTGACCGGCCGGGAGACGGCGTGGAAGACGCTCTTCACCTTGTTGGCGAGGCCGCCGATGCCCAGTAGCGAGGCGAGGAAGCCGATCAGCACCGGGACGCTGGCGGCCAGGGCGGCCTCGACCATCTTGGGGACGCCTGCCGAACCGCCGTTGGCTATGGCGATGACGGCATCGAGGACGGCGTTGACGAATTCGACGATCTGGGCGCCCTGGTTCACGACGAACGTGACGATGTCGATGATTCCCTTGACCGCGCGGACGAAGGCGGAGGCGGGGTTGAGGAGGGAGATGATCCAGGTGATCCCGGCGACGATGACGGTGGGGATCAGGTAGCTGGTGAGTTTCTGGAGAATAGTGGTCTTGAGGTCGCCGGCCTCGGCCTGGATTTCCTCGACGGCGCCCGCGGGGCCCTCGGTGGCGAGTTTCTTCGCGACGGGGACGGAGGACTCGACGGCGGTGAGGGCCTGGTCGGGGACGCCCTTGCGGATGATGCGGGCGCGGATGTTGGCCCAGGTCAGGCCCAGGAGCGAGCCGATGAGCTGGATGATGCCCCTGAGGTCGAAACGGGCGGGGAGTTCGAGGCCGGCCTTGACGGCGGTGCCCAGGAGCCAGGAGACGAGGCCGGTCTTGAGGTGGTCGGCGATGTTGGTGATGAAGAGCTGAAGACCGGCACCGACCGCGCGTACGAGATTGCCGAGGAACCCGATGGGGTCCTTGATGATCTTCATGATCGCGGAGGCGGCCTTGGCCAGGATGCCGAGGAGGAGGTTCTTCAGCTCGTTGATCGTCTTCAGGGCGCCGACGATGGCGTCCTTCGCCTTGTCGATCAGGCCCTTGTTGGCCTCCTGGAGCTTCTTGATCTCCTCGTCGATCTTGTTCAGGGCAGCGGTGTACTTGTTCGCGAGATCCTGGACGAGCTGTTCGGACTTCTCGTCGACGGTTGCTTCGAGATCGTCGAACCTGCCCGCGAAGTCCTTGGCCGCTTCCTGGCCGAACTGGCGCAGATCGGCGGGGAGTTTGTCGACCTCGGCCTTGAGCTCGGCGCGGCCCTTGGCGATGCGGGCCTTCGCGCGGCCGAGTTCGGTGCCGATGAGGTCGGCGACCGACGAGATGACCGCCTGCATCTTCGAGACGTAGAGCTTGCGGGCCTCCTGGTAGAGGTCGTTGGCCTCCTTCGGGAGGCCCGCGAACTTGTCCTTGACCCAGCGGGCCTTGCCCCTCAGGCCCGAGTAGCGCTTGTCCTTGTACGCCGTCATGCGACGCTTGTGGTCGGCGGTGAACGCGTCCCGGGCGGCCTTCTCGCCGGCCGTGAACGCCGTGTCGACCTTCTTGTCCAGACCGGACAGGGTCTCCTCGACGTCCTTCTTGGTCGTGTCGTAGACCTTCTGGAGCTTCGCGGTGGCCTCGGCCCGCCGCTTCTCGTCCTTCGACTTCGTCTCGCCCTTGCCCCCGTCGACCTGCTTCCCGGCGGCGCTCCGGGTCGCGGTCAGGGTGGTCATGGCCTGTGCCCCGGCTGCCGCCGCGCCCGCCTTGGTCGTGGACAGTTGCCGGGTCTCGGCGGTGCGGGCCTGTGAGGGGGCCTTCGCGGAGTCCGCCTCGGCCGTCTTCTTCGCGGACAGGGCCTCGTCGAACGCCGGCTCGTTGCCCTTGGCCAGCTGTTCCTCGGTGACGTCGGCGTCCGCGAGGGCCTTGTCGTTGGCGGCGGGGCCCTGGGAGAAGTCCGTGACGGCCGGGGGCTGTCTGTCGGGGGTGGCGTCCGCGGCGGAGGGTGCGCCGGGGTTGGCGGGCGGCTGGTCCGGGGTCATCGGGGTGACCGGTTTGTCCTTGGCCGCCGCGGTGTCCGGCGGGGCCTTGGTCGCCGTTTCGATGTCCTTGGCGGAGGACTCCTTGCCGTCCGAGACCTTTCCGTCGACCTCCGACTTGATCGTGTCGGCCCTGCCCGACTTGGAGAACTTGTCCGCCTCGTCGAGGTTCTTCGGTGCCTGGGCGTCGATCGCCTTGTTCACCGCGTCGACGAACGCCTGCTTGTTGAACTCGCCCGGCTTCGCGGCGTTCATCTTCTCCGCGTTCGCCGCCTTGCCCTGGGCCTCCTTGTCGTCCGGCGGCGCGACCGCCGCGTCCTGCGCGGACTTCGACTCCGCGGCGGCCGGGGCATGGGCGGCCAGACGGGTCTTCTTCGCCGCGACGTCCGACTGCACCCGGCGGAAACCAGGAGCCTGTGCCGGAGACGGTTTGACCGGGGCCGTGTAGCGCTGGGCCACCAGGCGCGAGACGGCCGCGTTCCCGGCCATGCGCTGCAGGCGTTGCAGACCGCGCGGGTCAGGGGCGGGAGCGGGGGACGGGGGCGGACGGTCGCCCGCCGGGCGCTGCGGTGCGGCAGCCGTCGTACGGGACACCGCCGTACGCGCGGGAACGGGCTGGGCGCGGGCAGCGCCGGGGTCCCTCTCCGGAACCGCCTTCATCCGCCCTCCCGGCCCACCGCTTCCCGGACAGTCGGCACTCCACGGGCACGGGGACCCTGCCGCCGTCCCAGGGTGTGGGGGCGTGAATACGCGGACGGAGGGCGCGGGGGCCGGTCACCGGGCAGAGCGCGGCGGCGTGTACGGGCGGGGACGTTGCCTGATCGGGCAGCGGCCGGTGCACGGGCGGGCGGCCGTGCGTCCGTTCCCGGTGATCGCGGCTGTCACGAGAATTGCGGGCGTTCCCCGGCCAAGGAGAAGCTCATATGCCGTCGTACCTGTCCCCGGGCGTCTACGTCGAGGAGATCGAGTCCGGGTCCCGGCCGATCGAAGGGGTGGGCACCTCGGTCGCCGCCTTCGTCGGCTTCGCGCGCAAGGGCCCGTTCGACGAGCCGACACTGATCACGAACTGGAGCCAGTTCGTGGCCACGTTCGGCGACTTCGTCGACGGTACGTATCTCGCCTCCGCCGTCCATGGGTTCTTCTCCAACGGCGGCGGCGTCTGCTACGTGGTGCGCGTCGGCGACGGCACCGAACCTCCGGCGGAGGACGTGGACGACGGGTCGGCCGCCGGGAAGCTGCCGCCGGGGTCGGAGACGCGGCTCGGGCCGTACGCGGTGAAGCCGCGGCCCGGCGCGGTCGGTGAGATCACCGTGGAGGTGGCCGCGGCGGAGGGGGACGATCCGCCCTCCGACGTGTTCCAGCTCGTCGTGAAGCGGGACGGGCAGGTGGTCGAGACGTACCCCGGCGTCACGACCAAACGCAGCAAGGAGAACGTCGCCACCCGCGTCAACGCCGCCTCGGAACTGATCGAGATACGGGAGACGGGGCGCGGCGCCGCGCCCGCCCGGCCCGAACCGCAGTCCGTCGTCCTGGCCCCCGCCGCGCCCGCGCCGGCCGACGCCGGGGCGCTGACCCCCGAGGTGTACGTCGGTGATCCCGACCGTCGCACCGGGCTGGGGGGCCTGGAGGCGGTGGAAGAGATCACCACGGTCGCCGTGCCGGACCTGATGAGCGCGTACGAGCGCGGACTGCTGGACCTGGAGTCCGTCATCGCCGTACAGCAGGGGATCATCACCCACTGCGAGCTGATGGGCGACCGCGTCGCCATCCTCGACCCGCCTCCCGGACTCTCCCCGCAGCAGATCCGCGCCTGGCGCACCGACCGGGCCAACTTCGACTCCAAGTACGCCACGCTCTACTACCCGTGGATCCGGGTCGCCGACGCCTCCTCGGGGCGTGCGCGACTCGTACCGCCGAGCGGCCACATCGCCGGGGTGTGGGCGCGCAACGACGAGTCGCGCGGGGTGCACAAGGCCCCGGCCAACGAGGTGGTGCGCGGGGCGGTCGCGCTCCAGACGCAGCTGACCAAGGGCGAGCACGACCAGCTCAACCCCATCGGGCTGAACTGCATCCGGTCCTTCCCGGGCCGTGGCATCCGCATCTGGGGCGCGCGCACGCTGGCCTCCGATCCGGCCTGGCGCTACCTGAACGTCCGGCGCCTCTTCAACTACCTGGAGGAGTCGATCCTCGCCGGTACCCAGTGGGTCGTCTTCGAGCCGAACGACGACGCCCTGTGGGCCCGTATCCGGCGCACGGTCTCGGCGTTCCTGGTCAACGAGTGGCGCAAGGGGGCGCTGTTCGGGCTCACCCCGGAAGAGGCGTTCTACGTCAAGTGCGACCGCGAGACCAATCCGCCGGAGAGCATCGACGCGGGCCAGGTCGTCTGCGAGATCGGGGTGGCGCCGGTCAAGCCCGCCGAGTTCGTCGTCTTCCGCCTGTCCCAGCTGAGCGAGGGCAGCGGCGGCGTCGACGAGTGACGGGGCGTGATGGATGTCCTGCCCCGCCGACGACATGCGCGGTACAGCCGACGACATGCGCGGTACAGGCGGACTGAGCGGTTGAAACGGCAAGAGCGGAAAAGGAGCCTGTTGTGCCACTTCCCGATCTCGACAGCACCGTCGGCGCGTCCTTCGGCCTCGAATTCGACAGCGTCGTCATCAAGCAGATCACCGAGGTCAGTGGTCTGAAGATGGAGCAGGACGTCATCGAGCTGAAGCAGAACACCGCCGACGGCCGCTACGCCATCAAGAAGCTCCCCGGCCGGCCCAAGGCCGGTGAGGTGACCGTGACCCGGGGCCTCACCGAGGACAACAGTTTCGAGCGCTGGATCAAGGACTCGCGGTTCGGGCGGATGCCGATGGCCCGGCGGAACGGAGCGGTCATCGTGTACGACCACGAGGGCATCCCCATCAAGCGCTACAAGCTCATCAACGCCTGGCCGAAGTCCCTCGAAATCGGCACCCTGAAGGCCGGTGACACCTCGGTGCTGACGGAGAAGCTCGCCATCACGTACGAGAGCATGGAAGTCGACTGATGCGGCGTACGGCACCGGCTCCCGCACACGTTCACCCGCACGCCTCCGCGCCGGACGCGGGCGAGGGAGCCCCTCGGCGGGCGGAGGGGCGGGACCCGGCCGACCGGGGCGGGGCGGCCGGCCAACGGGACACGCTGCGCACGGAGTTCTCCTTCCAGCTGCCGCGCGGGTACGTCGACGAGGCGGGCGTCGTGCACCGCACCGGGGTCATGCGGCTCGCCACGGCGCGCGACGAACTCGTGCCGCTGCGGGACGACCGGGTGCGCGAGAACTCCGCGTACCTCTCGGTCGTGCTCATCGCCCGGGTCGTCACCCGGATCGGCACGATCGACGACGTCCACCCCGGCATCATCGAGGACCTCTTCGCCTCCGACCTGGCCTTTCTCCAGGACTTCTACCGGCGGATCAACGCCGAGGGACACACCCGCGCGGCCGTCACCTGTCCGGCCTGCCAGGAGGAGTTCGCGGTGAACCTCGCCGGTGGCCGCCTGGGGGAATCGTGACGTACGCGGCCGACCTGCTCTACGAGGAGGTCGCGTACCTCGCCTACCACTTCCACTGGCCGCTCGACGAGCTGCTGGATCTGGAGCATCCGGAACGTCTGAGGTTCGTCGCACAGGTCGCCCGCCTCAACGGGCAGTAGCGACGCGCAGGAGCGAGAACGCGGGAGCGCGGGGAGGGCGGAGGAGTTCATGGGGCTGATGTCCTGGCTGCGCGACGGCGGCTCCCGGCTGCGCGGCGGCGCGCGTGCGGAGGACGACGGGCGTACGGAGAAGGGCGGGGCGGGTACGGACCACGACGTACGGGCGGACCACGGCCACGACGTACGGGCGGGCCACGGCGCACCGCGCGAGCGGGCCGACCTTTCCGAACTCCCGCCGATCCAGCGAACGTTGGCCGGTCAGGGTCTGATCACGAATCCGTCCGGGTTCCAGGAGACGCTCTCCACCCGGCGCGACGTCGCGCTCGGTACGCCGCTCGGCCATCTGGTCAGTCCGGACGCGCCCACGGGGCTCGTGCACGGGGTCACCGCCCCGGCACCGGCGGAACACGGTGGCGACTCTGTGCAGCGGTCGGCGCACGCGTCGCAGGAGGCGCGGGGAGGGCTGCCGGTCCGGGGCAGGTCCCTGCCGGCTGCTCCGTCCGCTTCCGTCGGCGCCGCGACGCCCGGCTTCGTCGGCGTGCAGCGGGCCACGGGCGCCGGGTCGGCGGCGATGACGTCGGCCGGGGGCTCGGCCGCGGCGGAGCTGCCCGTACGTCATCTGGTGGGCGAACGGGCCGTCGCCGCGATGCCGGACGGCCCCGGCGCCGCGCCCGTGTCCGCGCCCGACGGCGTACCGGGGCCGCCGCCCGTTCAGCGTGCGGCGACGCCTCCGGCCGGTGAGCGGTCCCGGCGCGCGCCCGGCCTCGGGGCCCCGCTGCAGGCCCTGCCGCCCACCGCGCAGCGCCGGGCCGCCGCGACCGACACGGGGACGGAGCAGGGGACGAGGACAGGGACGGGCGCGGATGCCGGGCCTGCTCTGCCGGTGGTGCCCACCGGGCCTGTCGTGCCTGTGGCGCGGAGTGCGGAGAACGGCGACGGTTCCGGTGCGACCGCGGGGGCGCCCGCCCCGCCCGACGCCTCCGTGCACCGGGAGACGTCCGGCCCCGAGGCGCCCACCGCGCCGCTGCTCGGCGACGATCCCCTCCTGGCAGTCCCGGCGGAGTCCGCTCCCGCGACCGGTGCGGCGGTGCAGCGTCGCACCGACCCGCTCGTTCCCGCACCGCTGTCGCCGCTCCCGGCCGCCGGGCCGGTCGCACCGCTGCTGGCCGACCGGCCGCTGACACCGCCGTCCGTCCACGGGGGCTCCATCGGCGGTGGTGCGCCTCCTGCCGCCGTACAGCGCGCCGGCCCGGTGGACGGCCTCGCGGGCACCGGCCACGGACCGGCATCCGCAACCGGATCCGGAACCATGCCCGGATCCGGGACCGGGGGCGACCCCGATGCCGTGCCGGTGCGCTGGACGTCCGAGGGGACGGGATCCCCGTGGGCGGCGACGGTGTCCTTGTCGGACGCGGTGCCGGTGCAGCGCGGCAGCACGCCGTCGACGAGTGCTCCGGGGAGTGCTTCGGGCGCCCGCTCCCGGCCGCTGCCCGGTGCGCAGCGGCAGCCGGTCGGCGGGCCGCCGGTGCCGCGTTCGGCGGGTACCGCCGGAAGCCGTGCCGCCTCCGCCTCCTCGATGCCCGCCGACGGGTTCACGACTGCGGGGTCCGTCGCCGTCGCCGCGGGGGTGGCCCAGCGGATGGCGGACGGCAGCGTGGTGTTCGGGGCACCGGCGTCGACGTACACGTCCTCGGCGTACACCCCGCCGGCGTACTCGGCGCCGGTCGTCCAGCGCGAGACGGAGAGCGAGGAACCGCCCCCTCCGGAGCCGGAACCGGAGCCAGGGCCCGCGCCGGATCCGGAACCGGAACCGGAACCGGAACCGGGGCCCGAGCCCGCCGGCACCACCGCCGGGGGCCCCGCCCCGCCGGGGCCCCACCCCCCGGCCCCCGGCGGCGCTCCGCCCGTCGTCACCGACGAACTGGTCCGCGCCCTGTACCCGCCGCTCAGCCGCCTCCTCAAGGCCGATCTGCGACTGGAGCGCGAACGGGCCGGCTTCCTCATCAACACCAGGCACTGAAACACCCGGCAGCGACGAAAAGCTATGAGCAGGGACGAACAGCACCCGCACCACAGGGAATTGAGAGGTACGTGCCATGGCCACCGCCCCGAACGAGGACCCCGCCGTCAGCGTCTGCTTCGTCGTGACGATCGACGACATCGAGCTCGGGTCGTTCAACACCTGCGACGGGCTGGGCTGTGAGGTGGTGCTCGAAACACGCGAGGAGGGCGGCAACAACGGGCACGTGTGGCAGCTGCCGACCCGCCTGAAGTACTCCAACGTGAAGCTCTCCCGGCCGCTGACCAAGGAGACCGAGAAAGTCGCTCGCTGGTTCGCCACCATGACGACCGGGTTCAGCCGCAAGACCGCGCACATCGAGGCACGGACCGGGGACGGGCAGAAGGTGGCCCAGTGGGGGCTGCTGGAGGTGGTGCCGGTCCGCTGGACCGGACCCTCCTTCAACCCCGAGTCGCCCAAGGTCGCGATGGAGACCATCGAGATCGCCCACCACGGCTACGTGATGGAGGGCTGATCGTCGTGAGCGGTGCGGGTCCCATCGCGTTCAGCGCCGCCGGTACGTCCGGGGCGTCGGCCGCCGCGAAGGCCGGCGGGGGTGGTTCCGCCCGGCCCAAGCTGGAACACGCCTACCTGGAGCTGCGGACGCCGCCGACCGGAGGCGGGCTCACCCCCGGTGCGCCCTGCGGGCGGATCGACTTCCAGTTCAACCCGAAGGAGCTGAGCCTGACCAAGGCCGCGTCCTGGAAGCGGAGCCCTGCCAAGGGCGCCAAGAGCTCGGGTCCGCCCGAGTACCAGGGCTCGCAGCCCAGCAAGCTCACGGTCGAGATGTTCTTCGACGCGGGCGACACCCACGACACCCGGGTGGTGACGGCGGTGGAGCAGCTGTTCGCGTGCTGCGTGCCGACGAACGAGACCCGCCAGCAGCAGCGTTCGTCGCCGCCCTGGGTGGTGTTCCACTGGGGCGGACTGACCGGGTTCCCCGGATACGTCAGCCAAGTGCAGGCGAAATACACCCTGTTCACCACGTCGGGCGTGCCGATCCGGGCCGTCTGCCAGGTGACGATGGAGGAGATCAGCGGCGAGACGCCGGGACAGAACCCGACCTCGGGCGCCCTCGCGGCCCGCCGGGTCCACCGGCTGGACGCGGGCGACTCGCTGCCGTCGCTGGCCCAGCGCGAGTACGGGGACCCGGCCGCCTGGCGGGTGATCGCGGAGGCGAACGGGATCGACGACCCGATGCGGCTGGCCCCGGGGCGGCAACTGCTGCTCCCCGCGCTGGACGAGCTGAAGCGACTGGAGGAGGACCGGTCCAGGTTCCGGGACCGGGCCCGTAACGGGGGTCGGTCCTGATGGCGCCGCCGGGTGTCGCGAGCGCGCTGGTGGTGGAGTTCGGGGGCCGTCCGCTGCCGCCGAAGTTCATGAACACGCTGGTCGAGGGGTACGTCGACGACAGCCGCACGCTTCCCGACCTGTTCCTGTTGCGCTTCCGCGACCCGGACCGGGTGCTGCTGGAACAGGCCGGGCTGAAGATCGGCACCGAGGCCCGGCTGCTGGCCCGCGCGGGCGGCGACACGGCCCCGAAGCCCCTGCTGAAGGGGGTGGTCACCGCCCTGGAGGTGGAACTCGACGAGACCGGCACCTTCACCGTCGTACGCGGGCTCGACGAATCGCACCGGTTGCTCCGCGGGCGCCGGGTGGCCAGCTACCAGAACATGACGCTCGCCGACATTTGCTCCCAGGTCGCCCAGCGCGCCGGACTGAGACCGGGGAACGTGGACGTGGCCGGGCCGGTACTCGAACACGTCGCCCAACCCAACGTCACCGACTGGGAGTTCGTCAGCGCGCTCGCCGAGGAGGCGGGCGCCCAGGCGTACGTACGGGACGGGCGGCTGCACATCACCCGCCCGGTGGAGGCGAGCGGCGCGCCCGACGGATCCGCCCGGGCCGACCGCGACCCGCTGGTCCTGGAGATGGGCAGCAACCTGCTGCGCTGCCGGGCCGGGGTGTCGTCCGCCGAGCAGGTCTCCGAGGTCGAGGTGCGCGGCTGGGACGTGAGGACGAAGCAGCCGCTCGTGGGGCGGGCACCGGCCGGGAAGTCGGCGACGCTGGAGCTCGGGGTGAGTGCCGCCGATGTGACCGCGCCGTTCGGCGAGGCGCGCTTCGTGGTGACGGACACGGCGTACGGGGCGCAGGCGCAGGTGGACCAGGCGGCGAAGGCGCTGGCGGAACGGATCGCCGGATCGTTCGCGGAGCTGGAGGCGGTGATCCGGGGAAATCCGGAGGTGCGGGCGGGCAGCGCGGTGGCGCTCAACGCGGTGGGCGCGCCGTTCGAGGGCCGGTACACGGTCACCACGTCGCGGCACGTGTTCGACCCGGTGCGCGGCTACGAGACATGGCTCACGGTCTCCGGGCAGCAGGAGCGTTCGCTGTTCGGGCTGACCGGCGGAGGTCCGGGCTCCGGCACGTCCGGTGCGGCGGCCGGGGGCGGGGCACGCTGTGCGGGGCTGGTCAACGGGACGGTCACGGACACCCAGGACCCGGACGGCTCGGGCCGCGTGAAGGTGCGGTTCCCCTGGCTGTCGGACGAGTACGCGAGCGACTGGGCGCGTACGGCGCAGTCGGGCGGGACGAGCGGCGGCGAGGCGTTCATCCCGGAGGTGGGGGACGAGGTCCTGGTCGGGTTCGAGCACGGGCATCTGGACCGTCCGTACGTCCTCGCCGGTCTGTACAACGGGAAGGACCGGCCCTCGCAGGGCGGCGGAGCCGGGAGCGGGGGAGACGGCGCCGGCGGAAGCGGAGCAGCCGGCGGAGGAGGTGGCGAGGGGGGCGCTGCGGGAGGAGGGCCGGGGGGCGCGGCCGGCTCGGTGTCCGGCCCGCCGGACACCTCCGGAGCCGGGGCGGGGTCCTCCGGATCCTCCGGCGGCACCCCGCTGGTGGACCCGACCAGTGGAGCGGTCAACCGCCGCTCGATCGCCTCCAAGAGCGGCAACCAGCTGGAGATCCTGGACGGCGCGGACGGACCGCAGGGCGTACGCCTGCTCACCGGCGACGGCAAGCTGAAGATCGACCTCGACCGCAGAGGAACCGCCATCGTCATCAACAGCGACGGCAGCGTGACCATCGAGGCCAAGCAGCAGGTGTCCATCAGGGCGGCCCGCGGCGTCGCGCTGGACGGCGGGCAGGGGGCGCTCGAACTCAGTGGCGACAGCGTCACGTTGACGTCCCGTGGCGGGGTGCGGGTGGACGGCGGCAATGGAGAGGTCGAGCTCTCCACCGGCGGCACGGTGAAGGTCCGGGGCGCGCAGGTCGCCGTCGACGGAACACAGCGCACCGACATCAAGGGCGGCGGCTCCCTGGCCATCAACGCGCCCCTGGTGAAGATCAATTGACGGCACGTTCGGCAGAGCGCGCCCGCCGAACGGGCGGAGGCGCCGACCGGACGGGCGGGGCGGGCTGAGCAAACAGGGACGGCGAGCGGACGAGTACGGCGAACAAGCGGACACGGCGAGCACATCGGATACGGCGAACAAGCCGAGCGAGAGGAGCGGAGTTCCATGTCAGCAAGCGCGGCGGCAGCCGCACGGGTCGGCGACCCCACCGGACACCCGGGCATCGTCGGACCGCCCGGTGTCCCGTCCGTGCTGATCGGCGGGCTGCCCGCCGCCACGGTCGGCACCCCGCACCAGTGCGCCGCACCCCCGCCCGCCGTGCACCCGCCGTCCGCGATCATGCCGCCCGGCAGCACCACGGTGCTGATCGGCGGGCAGCCCGCCGCCCGGGTCGGGGACCTGGCGGGCTGCGGCTCGCCCGTCGTGTCCGGCTGCCCGACCGTGCTGATCGGGGGCTGAGCGGACATGGGCCAGCAGTTCATCGGCGCGGGCTGGGCGTTCCCGCCGCGCACGGACGCCACCGGGTCCATCGCCCTGGTGTGCGGAGAGCACGAGTTGGAGGAGTCGATCCGGCTGATCCTGGCGACCTCGCCGGGCGAACGGCCCATGCGGCCGGAGTTCGGCTGCGCCATCAACGACTACGTGTTCGCTCCGGCGGACGCGGGTACGGCCGGGCAGCTCGCGTACGAGGTGCGCCTCGCGCTGGACCGGTGGGAGCCCCGGATCGAGGTCACGGAGGTCGTCGTGCGCTTCGACGAGGCCGATGAAGGAGTGCTGTACATCGACATCGGCTACACCGTGCGCGGTGCCAACGACCCCCGGAACCTGGTCTTCCCGTTCTATGTGATCCCGGAGCACGAGGAGGTGGACGGCCGGTGACGCTGTCCGGTCCGCATCTGGAGGAGGTGGACGGCGCGTGACGCTGCCCAGTCCGCATCTGGACGACCGCCGCTTCCAGGGCCTGGTCGACGAGGCGAAACGGCTCGTCCAGCAACGCTGCCCCGAGTGGACCGACCACAATGTGTCCGATCCCGGCGTGACCCTCATCGAGGCGTTCGCGACCATGGTCGACCAGCTGGTCTACCGGGTGAACCGGGTGCCGGAGAAGAGCTACCTGACCTTCCTCGACCTGATCGGGGTCCGGCTGCACCCACCCACCGCCGCCCGCACCGACGTGACGTTCCGGCTCTCCGCGCCCCGCCCCGAACCGGTGCGGGTACGGGCCGGTACGGAGGTGGCGACCGTCCGCACCGAGACCGAGGAAGCGGTCGTCTTCACGACCGGCGACGAACTGTCCATCGTCCCCTGCGAGTTCGCGCACCTCGCGACCTGGCCGACAGCGGGCGACGCCGTCGACCGCACCGAGGAGCTCGCGCTCGGCCGTACCGTCCCGTGCTTCGGGACCACGCCCGCGCCCGGCGATGCCCTGTACGTGGGTCTGTCGGTGGCCGTCCCGTCGGGCGTCGTCGTGCTGCGGCTGGACTGCGCGGTCGAGGGCGTCGGCGTCGACCCGCTGCGTCCGCCGCTGCTCTGGGAGGCATGGGACGGCAGTGCCTGGACGGTCTGCGAGGTCGAGAAGGACGACACCGGCGGCTTCAACAGGTCCGGGGAGCTGATCCTGCACCTCCCGCAGGGGCACGCCCCGGCCGTCGTCGTGCGCCGGACCGGCGGCTGGCTGCGCTGTCGGCTGGTGGAGGCCGAGCCGGGGCAGCCCACCTACATGGCGCCCCCGGTGGTGCGCGGCGTCACCGCGTTCACGATCGGCGCCACCGTCGGGGCGGTGCACGCCGAGACCGTGACCGACGAGGTGCTGGGCCAGGCCGAGGGCGTACCGGGGCAGAGCTTCACGGTGAGCCGCCCGCCCGTCGTCCCCGGCGACTTCGTCGTCGAGGTGGCCGATCCGGCGAGTGGCCCGCACGGCACGGAGTGGACCCGCGTCGACGACTTCGCGCACTCCGGTCCCGGCGACCGGCACATCACCCTCGACCCCAACTCGGGCCGGGTGGAGTTCGGCCCGGCGGTACGGGAACGGGACGGGTCCATCCGCTACTACGGGGCGGTCCCGCCGAAGGGCGCCACCGTGCGCGTGCGCGCGTACCGCACCGGCGGTGGCCTGCGCGGCAACGTCGCCCGCGGCACGCTCCGGGTGCTGCGCAGCGCCATCCCGTACGTGGCCCGGGCGGAGAACCGGCGGCCCGCGCTCGGCGGGGTCGACGGCGAGACGGTGGACAGCGCCCGGGTGCGCGGCCCGATGACGCTGCGGACCCTGCACCGGGCCGTCGTCCCGCACGACTACGAGCTCCTGGCCCGCGAGGTCGCCCCGGACGCGTCCCGGGTGCAGTGCGTCCCGGCCGGCGGCGACACGGACGTGGAGGCGGGCGGGGTGCGGCTGCTCGTCGTCCCGGCCGGGCGCAGTGACGAGCAGGGCCGCATCCAGTTCGACGAGCTGATCCCGCCGCAGCACACCCTCGCCCTGATCGCGGGCCATCTGGACGAACGGCGGCCCATCGGCGCCCGGCTGGTGGTCGAACCGCCCTACTACCAGGGGGTCACCGTGGTCGCCTCGGTCCAGGCCCGCAGGGGCGCGGTGCCGGAACGGGTACGGGAGGAGGCAATGGCGGCCCTCTACCGCTACTTCAACCCGCTCGCCGGCGGGCCGGGCGGCGACGGCTGGCCGTTCGGGCGGCCGATCCAGTCGGGCGAGGCGTTCGCCGTACTGCAGCAGGTGGCGGGGGTGGACCTGGTGGAGGACGTACGCCTCTTCCCCGCCGACCCCGTGACCGGACAACGCGGCGAACCCACCACCAGGATCGTGCTCGACCGGCACGCGCTGGTCTTCAGCTACGAGCACCAGCTCCGGGTACGGGAGGGCTGACCGCCATGCGCACAGGTGTGACCGGGCTGCAGACCCCGCACCCTCTGATCGAGCAACTCCCCGCGGTCTACCTGGACGAGGACTTCCTGCGACGGTTCCTCGCCGCGCTCGACGACGTGCTCGCCCCGGTCCTGCTCGCCATCGACAACCTGCCCGCCCACCTCGACCCGCGCAGCGCGCCGGAGGACTTCCTGTCCTGGCTGGCCCAGTGGGTGGCCGTCGACCCGCACGAGGACCACCCGGTCGAGCGGCGCCGCGCGGCGGTGCGTGGCGCGGTCGAACGCCACAGCAGGCGCGGCACCCGGCGCGGGCTGGCGGAGGCGGTGTTCCTGGAGACCGGGATCGAACCGGACATCGTCGAGAGCGGCGGCACGGCGTGGTCGCAGACCCCGCACACCCGGTTCCCCGGCGGGCCCCGGCCGTGGGTGACGGTACGGATCCGGGCCGAGCGGCTCGAACCGGTCGACCGGGTGCGGCTGGAGGAGCTGATCCGTACGGAGATCCCGGCGCATGTGGGCTTCGACCTGGAGGTGTCGTGATCTGCGAGACGTGCGGCCAGAACAACGCACCGGGCACGCAGTTCTGCACGTCGTGCCAGGCGTTCCTGGAGTGGGAGGGGGATACGAGGAGTACGGGCGGCGCGGGCGGCGCGGGTGGTTCGGGTGGCGCGGGTGGTTCGGGCCGTGTGGGTGGCGCGGGTGGTTCGGGTGGTTCCGAGGGGCCGGGTGGTTCGAGCGATGCCGTTGGTACGGGCGGTGCGGGGCCTTCCGCTGCCGGGACGGGGGCTGCTCCGCAGCCGCAGCCGCGGCCTCGAACGCAACCACAGCCTCGACCCGATTCGCAGGTACAGCCGCAGACACAGCCGAATCCTCAGCCGCAGCCGGATCCTCGGCCTCAGCCGCAATCCACACCCCAGCCGTCTCTGACGCCGCCACGACTGTCACCGGCCCCAGTGAACCCACCGGCCTCACCGGCCTCACCGGCCTCACCGGCCTCACCGGCCTCACCGGCCTCACCGGCCCCAATGGCCCCATCGGCCCCATCGGCCCCAGTGGACCCACCAGCCCCACGGCCACCGTCCTCGCCCCCCGCCGCCACGGCCGCCCCGCGTCGCCCCGGCGACGAGAGGGACGCGCACGAGCCGGGGCCCGAGGCGTTCCCCGACGTGCCGCCGACACCCGCGCCCGCGTCTTCGAGCCGGCCGCCCGGGGCTCCGATCCGCTGCCCCAACTGCCATACGGAGAACGCCCCGGACCGCACCCTGTGCGTCCGCTGCGCCCTGCTCCTGGACCCGGGTCCGCCGCCCGGGGTCCGCCTGCCCTGGTGGCGTCGGATCCTGCGGAGGCGACCGCCCCAGGCCCCCGTCGCCGGTACCCGGCCGAAGCGTCGGCTGTGGCGCCGTCCGGGCCTGGCGCTCCCGGTCGTGCTGGTCCTGGTGGCGTGCGGGATATGGTTCGCCCTTCCGCACGTGCCGGGCTGGTTCGGCCTCGCCAAGGACGAGACGGGGACGCCGGAGGCGGTGCCGCCCACCCGGTTCCGGTCCTCCAGCCGGGCGGCCGGGCATCCGGCGGGCGCCGCGTTCGACGGTTTCAACAACCGCTACTGGGCGCCCGCGGCGGCGGGACCCGACACCGGCGTGGGGGAGTACCTGGAGTGCGACTTCGAGCAGCCGGTCCGGGTGCTGAAGCTGGTCGTCTTCTCCGGCACGTCGACGAAACTGGACGAATTCCTCACCCAGGCACGTCCGGCCAGGATCACCGTCCGGCTCACCTCCGCCGACGGCGACCGGGCCGACAAGGTGATCAGGGTCAAGGACCAGCCCGGTCAGCAGACCTTCGACCTGCGGGGTTCGAAGGTCGTACGGGCCCGGCTCACGATGGACGACGCGTACGGAGCGGGCGCCGGCAAGCACCTGGCCGTCGCCGAGGTCGAGTTCTTCGGACGGCGGTCCTGAGGGCCCGCCCCGGCCCGGCCCGGTGCGTCCCGGCGGCCCGCCCGATGCGGGGCGGGCACCCGTGCACGGTGAGGCCCCGACCGGGGCGAGCACACCCGGTCGGGGCCTTTGTACGCGGACCGGGCCGTCAGCGGGCGGTCAGGGGGGCGGCCCCGGCACCGTCCGAGGGCGCGGCGGCAGTGCCGGAGTCGCCCGGCTCCGGTCGGCGGGTGCCGCGGGCCCTGCGGACCGCGTAGGCGAGCAGCACCACGACCAGGCTGCCGAGGCTGGTGAACAGCTGGGTGCGCTGGTCGCCGATGACGGCCATGGCCACCAGCACGGCGGCGAAGCCCGCCATCACCGCCCAGGTCAGGTAGGGGAAGAGCCACATGCGCAGGGTCAGCCGCTCGGGCGCCTCGCGCTCCATCCGGCGCCGCATCCGCAGCTGGGACGCGCCGATCATGAGGTACATGAAGATGGCGATGGCGCCCGAGGAGTTGACCAGGTAGCTGAACACGGTGTCCGGGGACAGGTAGGCGAACAGCACCGAGATCCAGCCCACCACGGTTCCGGCGAGGATCGCGCGGGACGGCACGTTGCGCTTGTTCGTCGCCACGAGCCAGGCCGGCGCGTCGCCGTGCGTGGCGAGGGACCGGAGCATGCGCGAGGACACGTAGACCGAGGAGTTCAGCACGCTCAGCACCGCGGTGAGGATCACGACGTCCATCACGACGCCCGCGCCGGGCAGCCCGATGATGTTCCAGGCCGCGACGTAGGGGCTGGCCAGGACCTTGGCGCTGTTCCACGGCACGATCGTGACGACCAGCACGATCGAGCCGACGTAGAAGAGGATGATCCGCCAGATGATGCCGGTGGTGGCCCGGGCGACGGAGCGTTCCGGCTCCTTGCTCTCGGCGGCGGCGATGGTGACGATCTCGGCCCCGCCGAAGGCGAAGATGACCACGACGATCGCGGAGAAGATCGAGGTGAAGCCGTTCGGGGTGAAACCGCCGTGCGAGGTCAGGTTCGAGAAGTCGAACGAGGCACCGGGCCAGGCGCCGAAGACGTACAGTCCGCCGACGATCAGGAAGGCGACGATCGCGGCGACCTTGACCGAGGAGAACCAGAACTCGAACTCGCCGAACGACTTCACCGACAGCAGGTTGGTCGCGGTCATCACGATCATCAGGCCCATGGCCAGCACCCAGAGCGGCAGCCCGATCCAGGCGTGCAGGATCGCCGCTCCGGCGACGGCCTCCACGGCCACGATGATGACGTAGTAGTACCAGTACAGCCAGCCGATGGTGAAGCCCGCCCACGGCCCGATGGCGGTGCGCGCGTAGTCGGCGAACGAGCCCGACGAGGGCTTCGCCACGACCATCTCGCCGAGCATGCGCATCGTGCACAGGACGAGCGCGCCCGCCAGGCAGTACGACACGATCGCGGCGGGTCCGGCGGTCTTGATCACGGAGCCGCTGCCGACGAACAGGCCGGCGCCGATCGCGCCGCCGATCGCGATCATCGACATGTGGCGGTTGCGCAAGGAGCGGCTGAGCTCCGGTTGTTGCGGGCTCTGCGGTGCTCTTCGCGATGGAGGGGAAGTCATGGCAGCTCCAGTCCTGGGCAACGGGGGTATGGGGCGGGGAGGGTTCCCTCCCGTAGCGGGGGTGTCCGGCGGGAAAGCGGTCCCTCGGGGGCGTGGGCGTCGTTCGGGTGTGCGCCCCCGGGAGAAGCGGCCAGGCCCGCTCCCGGGGGAGCGCCCGGCCCGTGCCGTGTGAAGCCGGCCGTCGAACGGTCACGGGGATGTCGGGCGGTCACGGGGATGTCGGGCGGTCACGGGGGTCGGGCAGGTCCGACGCCCCGGTCGGGGCCGCCGGTCGCCTCACCGGTCCGGTGCTTCCGTGCGCCAGCGGATCCGGTAGGTCCGTGGCGTCCGGTCGGGGACGTCTGTCGTGACGTCCGGCCGGGTGCGTCCGTGATGTCCGGGCGGGTACATCTGGTGCGACGTCCGGGCAGGTCGATCCGTGGGGTGTCGGAGTCCGGTCGGGGACGTCTGTGTGTCGTCGGGTCGGGCGCGTCGCGGGCGGTCAGGTCCAGTCGCCCTCGCGACCGCCGCCGATCACCCAGGTCAGCGCGCGGAAGCGGCGCAGCGCCTCCCGGGCGTCGGGGGCCTCCATGCGTACGGTCCGGTGTCCGGCCGGCTCGACACCGGCCAGGGCACAGGCGCGCTGGGCCAGGTGCGGGCTGTCGACCTCGACTTCGACCACGTGGGGTGCCGCCCGCACGGTGGGGCGCGGCGGGGGTGAGGAGAGCGCCGCGGCGGCCTCCCGGCGGATGTCGGCGGACGTGACGGCCGGGGTGCGGCAGATCGCGGCGTGCCGGGAGATCGCCGTCTTCACGGTGACGGTCCGGCAGCCGGGCGCGTACCGGGCGGCGTCGCGGCAGGTCAGGTCGTCGCCGGTGACCAGGACCACGGGGGTTCCGGCCTCTGCGGCGACCAGGGCGTTGAACCGCCCCTCGTCGACGGGTACGCCGTCGATGCGCACGCCGAGGATGCTGTGCGAGAGGTAGGTGTGGGCGAGGACGCCCTGCTCACCCGCGCCGGCGTGATAGCCGACGAACGCCACCGCGTCGACCCCGGTCTCCAGCCCCTGCATCATGCCCAGCGGCTTGTGCCGGCCGACGATCAGGACCGCGCGGGGGTCGAGCTCCTCGATGAGCACGTTGTCCATGCCGCAGTGTGCGTCGTTCACGATGATCTCGTCCGCGCCGCCGTCGGCGAATCCCGCGACGGCGGCGTTGACGTCCTGGGTGAGCAGTCGCCGGAAGCGCTCGTAGCGCGGCGTTCCCGCCTCGACGTCCCCCGGGGAGACCGTGCCGGTCGCCCCTTCCATGTCGGCGGATATCAGGACGCGTGTCACTCCGTCACCTCCTTCGGCCGTTCCGCGGGGCCGCCCGAACGCAGCGCGACCAGGGAGTCCGCCTGGGAGAGCCCGCTCTCCTCGACCACGCCGCGCACGCTCTGTGCCTCGCGCACGAGTGCGAACCGCACCTGTCCGTCGGAATCGGCCTGATAGCCGTACACAGCGGGGCGAGGCAGGGAATTGTAGGAGAAGTGCGAAGAGAAGTAGTACGCCCCGGTGTCGTACAACGCCACCACGTCCCCCGGCTCCACAGCCGGAAGTTCGCGCCCGGTCGCGGTCAGGTCGCCGGCGAAGCAGCACGGGCCGGCGATGTCGACGGCCTCGGGCAGGCCCTGCTTGGGACGCCCCGCGGCGTCGAACACCCCGACGCGCAGCGGCCAGGCCTCGGGCATGAAGACCGTGCGGGTCGCCACCTGGGCCCCGGCGTGCGTGACCGCGATCCGCCGCCCCCCGGCCGACTTGGTGTACTCGACGACCGTGGCGATGGTGCCGCTCTTGGCGAGCAGTGACCGACCGAACTCGGTGACCAGAGCGTAGCGGCCGTCGAACAGCCCTGGGGCGGCGCTCCGGAGCTCGGCGACGTAGTCCGCGTACGTCGGCCGGTCGTCCTCGTCGTCGAAGTTGACGGGCAGGCCGCCGCCGATGTCGATGCCCGTGATCCGGGCGTGGCCCAGTTCCGCGTTGACGCGCTCGGCCAGTTCGTACGCGGCCCGCACGCCCTGGGCGATGAGCGGCAGCGGGCAGCCCTGGGAACCGACGTGGGCGTGCAGCCGGTTGAGCCACGGCCGCTGCGCGAAGGCGTCGACCACCGCGTCGACGGCCCCCGGGTCGCGCAGGGCGACGCCGAACTTCGAGGTCGCGGTGGCGGTGCTCATCGCACCGATGGCGCCCGCGCCCACCTGGGGGTTCACCCGCAGTCCGATGGGCCCGGAGGCTTCCCGGCCGGCCAGCAGGCGGTCGACCCGGGCCAGCTCCTGGAAGTTGTCCAGGTTGATCGCGATCCCATGGGCCAGGGCGAACTCCAGCTCCTCGACCGTCTTCGCCGGGCTGTCGAAGACCAGCCGGTCGTACGTGAACCCGGCGGCCAGGGCCTGCTCCAGTTCCCCGGGCGAGGCCACCTCGCATCCCATCCCCGCGTCCGCGAGCAGCCGCAGCACCGGCACCAGGCCGCATGCCTTCGCCGCGAACGTGTGGTGCACCGCGGCCGGTCCTTCGAACGCCTCGTTCAGCGACTCGACCGCGGCGAGCACGCCGTCGACGTCGAGCAGCCCGACGAGCGGGGACCGCGGGCCGAGCAGGCCGTCCTCGACGGCGTGCGCCAGCGCGGCCTCACGGGCGGCGGTGCGCCGGGGGGGAGAACCGGAAGTCACATGAACCACACTCCAGACGTCGGGCGTGCGCGGCGACTCGTCGAGCCGTCGGCCGTGTGTGCACAGCTTCGGCGTGCGGCACCCGTCACGTCTTCGTCCCGCTCGACCATGGATGGGCCGGATTCATGTCCGGTACGACAGGAAAACGATCACCTCGTCCCAAGGGCTATCCCGTAATCCCGCGCGCCCGCCAGGGATTACGGGACAGCCCTCAGGGCGGCGCGGAAGCACGACGGTGCGGGGGCGGTGCGGCGGAGGAGAACGGGAGTGCGCGGGGCGGTGCGGGGGCGGTGCGGCGGAGGAGAACGGGAGTGCGCGGGGCGGTGCGGGACGGCGCGGGGCGGTGCGGGGGCGGTGCGGCGGAGGAGAACGGGAGTGCGCGGGGCGGTGCGGGACGGCGCGGGGCGGTGCGGGGGAGGAGAGCAGGAGTGCGCGGGACGGCGCCGGGCGGGGGAGCGAGGCTCTCGTGGCGTGTACGGGGAGGGGCGGGGCTCTCACGGTGCATGCCGGGAGCGAGGTCTCACCGCGCGTGCCGGGCGAGCCGCAGCCCGATGTCCGCCAGGAGCCGCACGGTGGGGTCGTCGAGGTCGACGCCGAACAGTTCGCGGGCCCGGCGCAGCCGGTACCGCAGGGTGTTCGCGTGCACATTCAGGCGCCGGGCGGCCTCGCCCGTGTCCCCGAACGCGTCCAGATAGGCGGCCACCGACGCACCGTATGCGGAACCGTGCGTCCGGTCGTGCGCGGTCATCTCGTGCACGGGCCCCGACAGGGTCTCCCAGAGTGGCCCGACCCGGTCGAGGACCCGGAGCAACGCCGTCTCGGACAGCACCTCGTCGAAAGCCGCAGCGGCCGACACCGCCTCCGAGGCCGGAAGCCGCCCGGCCCGTTTCCGCAGCACTCGCACCACCGACTCCGCCGCCTCGCACGACGCGGGCAGCTCCGACAGGTCTCCGGCCACCGGACCGGCGCCCGCGAACACCACACTGCGCGGGACCGAGCGCGCCGTCACCAGCAGGGCCCGCGCCGGGTCGGCCTCGCCGTCGGCCGCCGGGACCAGGACGTACAGCCGTCGCCCCGACCGGGCGGCCACGCACCCGTCCCGGTAGGCCGCCGCCTGCAACGCGAGCACGTCCAGCACCCGCTGCTCGGCCGCGCTTCCCGGGACGCCGACGGCGGTGGCCCCGGCTCCCCACGTCTCGTACGCCTCCTTCCCGGGGCGTGCCGGGTACGCCCCCGCCGCCTCCGCCGCCTCGGCCTCCGCGACCAGCACCGCGTAGGGCCGTCCCGGCACGATCCCGGCGTCGTGCGCGGTCCGCGCCGCGTCTCCGCGCCCCTCCAGCAGGGCGTGCACCGCCTCCTCCCGTGCCCGGGTCGCGGCCCGGCCCCAGGTCTGATGGTGGGACAGATGCGGCACGGCCGCCCGTGCCGCCGTGCGCAGCGCCGCCACCGCGCCCTCGGCGAGCGGCCTGCCGTCCGCGGCCGCCCAGAGCGAGCCGAGTACCTCCGAGCCGTGGCGGACCGCGATGGCCAGCCGCTCGGCGTAACGGTCGTCGGCGGGCAGGCGCACCACGTCGTCGGTGCTCCACAGAGCCTGGAAGAAGCCGCTGGCCCGGAGTTCGTGGACGCGCCAGCGGGGCACCTGCTGACCGAGGATGGTCAGTCGACGCATCGGATCGGGTTCGTGGTCCATGCGCGAGTACGCGAGCACCCGGGACTGCGGATCCTCGATCGTGATGGCGCCCCCGACCAGGTCCGCCACCGTGTTGGCCAGCCCCGGCAGATCGCCGAGCCGCAGCCCGCCGACCGCGTCCGTCCCGCCCGTGCCGGCCGGTCCGGCAGGCGCGCTGTGCGCCAGCGCGGTACGCAGCCGACCGAGCACCTCCGTCCAGCCCTGCTCCGGCCGCCGGGCCAGCAACGCGGTGCGTCCGGCGTCCGCCACCTCCAGCAGTGCCGTCCGCGGCCCGCGGGGCCCTCTGCGCAACACCACGGCAGCGGCCCCGGCCCGGTCGGCGCCGCGCAGTACGTCGACCGCCTCCGGCGAGGAGACCTCCACGCCGACCACGAGCAGGATCAGCCCGGACGCCGCCCAGGTGCCGTCGTCCCGTTCCTCGGCGGGATCGTGCAGCACCACGTCGGCCACCGGAACGCCCAGGCCGCGCGGCGCCACGACGACGTCGAGCATGCCGGGAGCGATCAGCCCGAGGATCTGCCCCAGCGACGGCCCGCCGGCGAGCCCGTCCGTTTCATGCGTGTGTGGTGCCATGCATCCATCATGGTCGGCCGCCCCGGGCACGGGCCGGGGCCCGCAAGCCTTCCCGCCCGGCCGGGTGCCGTTCCGTCCGGCCGGGTCCGGCGCGGAGCCGCCCGGTTCCGAAGCCGCCCGGTTCCGAAGCCGCCCGGTTTTGTGCGCCCGAGCGCACGCCGCTTTCTGCCCCGGCGTACGCCGCTCCCCACCTGGGCCCCTGAGCCGCCCGGCCCCGGAGCCGCCGGCCCCCGTGCGCCTGGGCCCGCGCCGCTCCCCGCCGGTCCCGCGCCGCTTCTCACCCGGTCCGGCCCCGCACCCCGTCGAAGGCGATGTTCAGATGCCGGGGCCCGCGCAGCACGGCGTTGCGCCGGTAGGGCGGCGGGTCCTCCACCAGGCGCGGGTCGTCGAGCCTGCGGACCAGCTCGGTGAGGGCGATCTGGGTCTCCAGACGGGCGAGGGGCGCGCCGAAACAGGCGTGGATACCACTGCCGAAACCGAGGTGCTGGTTGTCCTCGCGGCCGGGGTCGAAAAGGTCCGGGTCGGCGAACCGTCGAGGGTCGCGGTTGCCGGAGGCCAGCATGAGCCAGAGGGCGGAGCCCTTGGTGATGGTGGTGCCGCACAGGTCGATGTCCGCGAGCACGGTGCGCTGCGGCAGTAGTTGCACGGGCGGTTCGAAGCGCAGGAGTTCCTCCACGACCGGGCCGGCGAGCCGGGGGTCGGCGCGCAGCCGTTCCAGCACCTCGGGATTGCGCAGCAGGGTGAGCATCCCGTTGGTGATCAGGTTGACCGTGGTCTCGTGACCGGCGATCAGCAGCAGGGAGGCGGTGCTGAGCACCTCCATGCGGCTCATCCGCCCGTCCGGGCCCTGCTGGTCGACCAGTGCGGAGAGCAGGTCGTCGCCGGGCGCGTCGCCGCGTTCGTCGATGAGCTGCGACAGGTACGCGCCCAGCTCGGTACGGGCCCGCTGGGTGACGCGGCGTCGCTCCTCGGGGTCCTGGCCCGGCATCGGGTCGAGCCCGGCGACGATGGTGTCGGCCCAGGTGTGGAAGCGCGCCTCGTCCTCGCGCGGAACGCCGAGCAGCCGGCAGATCACGGTGACGGGGAACGGGTACGAGAAGTCGTCGACGAGGTCGACCTGCTTCCGGTCCCCGAACGCGTCGATGAGCCCGGAGACGATGCCGGCCAGTTCGCCCCGCATGTCGTTGATGCGCCGGGGCGTCTGAGGCGGCCCGAACGGGCGCATGGTCATACGGCGCAGCCGGTCGTGCTCGGGAGGGTCGAGCCGGACGAAGGAGGGCGGCAGCACGGACGTGTCCTCGTCCGGGAGCAGGACCCCGGCGACGCCGGGGGAGAGATTGCGGGCGTCCGAGCTGACTCGGGGGTCGTGCAGCAGGCCCTTGATCTCCCGGTACGTGCTGACGACGAACAGACCGTCGCCGCCCTGGACGACCGGTGTTCTGCGGAGTTCGGAGTACAGCGGGTAGGGGTCGGCACGGTTGTCGTAGGAGAGGATCTGCCGCAGGAGTTCTTCGTGCGTCATGGTGGCGGTCCTTGGGAGGGGGCTGCGGGCCGTCCCCGGGCCCGGGGAACGTGTCCGTCCGGTCGTGTGGGGGGACGCGCCCCGTCCGGGAAACCGGGCCCCGGGCTGATCCGAGTCCGGGGCGACGGGCCCGTTCCGGGGCCGGGTGCCCGGATTCAGGCCCGGGCGGGGGTGAACGTGATCTGCTGGTCGGTCGGTGAGTAGCCGCTCACGGTCGCGGACGGTCCGTGCGTGGGCAGGGAGGGGTCCGGGAATTCGGCCGGGACCGGTCGCGGACCCTCGGGACGGTGGTCCACGGAGGCGTACGGCGGCGGGAACGGCGCGGCCGACTCGATCTGCCGCTGATAGAACTCCAGCCACTTCGTCTGGTCGAACGTGACGGCGGCGATGACCCGGTCCTGGTACCCGTACACGCAGGTGAAACGGCGATCGGCGAGCGAGCCCTGCGCGACGACGACCTCCTCGCCCAGGGACGGGACGCCGACCGACTTGATGTTGACACCGAACTGGGCGGACCAGAACGCCGGGACCCACAGGTGCGGGCGGCGCTGCGAACTGCTGCTGATCATGTTGTGCGCCGCGGTCTCGGCCTGCGCGACGGCATTGCCCCAGTGTTCGAGGGACAGGAACTGGTACCCGAACAGCGCGTGCGGGGACCGGGCGACGTCCCCGGCCACGAACACGTCGTCGGTGACGATGCCGCGTACGTCGAACGCCCGGCACCCGGCGTCGCAGGCGATCCCGCGCGGACCGGCGCCCAGCCCGGAACCGGCCAGCCATTCGGTGTTGCGGGACGCGCCGAGCGAGACCACCGCGACATCGGCGTCGAGAGCGGTGCCGTCGGACAGATGGGCCCGCCGCAGGCGCCCCGCCGCGTCGCCCTCCAGGGCCGTGACCGTGATCCCGCAGCGCAGGTCCACCCCGTGCGCGCGCTGCAACTCCGCGGCCACCCGGCCCACCACTCCGCCGAGCGCGCCCACGAGCGGGGCGGCACCTCGCTCGGCCACGGTCACCGGCAGCCCGCGTTCGCGACAGGCCGACGCGATCTCCGAACCGGTGAACCCGGCGCCGATGACGAGCACCCGGCGGGGCGCAGCGGCCAGTCGCCGCCGCAGCCGGGCCGCGTCCTCGCGGGTGCGCAGGACGAAGACCCCGTCGAGCCGGGCCTCCGCCTCGTGCGGCCAGGGGCGGGCGTGCACCCCGGTGGCGATCAGCAACCGGTCGTACGGCACCTCGTCCCCGTCGGCCAGGCGCACCCGTTTGGCTGCCATGTCGAGGCCGGTTGCGGCGACCCCGAGCCGCCAGTGCGCGTCGAGCGCCACGCGCCGGGGCAGCGCGGTGCGCTCGGGGGCCGCCCGGCCCAGCAGCACCTGCTTGGAGAGCGGCGGCCGGTCGTACGGCTCGTGGGGCTCGTCACCGATCAGCGTGAGCGATCCGGCGAAGCCCTCCTCGCGCAGCGTCTCCGCGGCCCGGAGCCCGGCCAGCGAGGCGCCGACGATCACGATGCGTCCCTCGCGCCTCAGCCATTCCAGCGACATGTCACCGGACACCGGACCTCCCCTCTCCCACGTCCGACGCGCCGCCCTGTACGAGCGCCGTGTCGCCGAGGTCGTCCTCGACCAGGATCGCCTGCACCGGGCACGCGGTGGCGGCACGCAGCACCTGGTCCCGCTGCGCCTCGTCGGCATGCGGGTTGTACAGCAGCGCCTCGTCGCCGTGCATGGCGAAGACATCGGGTGCGAGGAAGGCGCACTGCGCGTAGCCCTGGCACCGGTTGAGATCGACGACAAGCCTCATCAAGGGGCCGCCTTTCCGAGTAGTACCCTCGCGCCTCAGCCTGAGAGGGCGGCCGTGGTTCCGCGAGCAATGGCGGCCCGATGGAGTCAACGCCCCCACGCCCCCACGGCCCCACGACTCCAGGCCCCGTGCCCCCACGGCCTCGCCACACGCCTTCCCACGGCCTCGCCATGCCTTCCCACGGCCTCGCCATGCCTTCCCACGGCCTCGCCACGCCTTGCAATGCTCCGCCCGGCCGCGCTGCGCAGTCACGCGTGAGCGCACCGGATCCGACGAGCCCATGTCCCCGGGAAATACCGAAAGAGGCGGAAAGAAGACGAGGGCGAGCCCTTGACGCGGACGAAAACGGGAGGAAAATAATCAATACACCAGAAAACCAGAGCGAGCCGCACCGTCGGCGAAGACGTTCGCCGGTCCGCGTGACCCACTCGTTGGCTCTGGCCAGGCCCCCGGCGGATCCACCCGATCCCGGAGTTCTCAACGACGGTTGAAACCCGCGAGATCGAGAAGGACTACCGGGGACTGCTTATGCCCGGCCCCGTTTCCCGGCCCGAGGCCGAGGCTGTTCCCGGGCCCGCTCCCGAGGCCGCATCCGTCCCGAGGTCAATTCGCCGAGAGCATGCGTCCACGACCTCGCCCAACCACGCCAGGTTGGCGCGGCTCCGACCGGAAGCCGCGGTCCCGGACCGGGAATGCCGACGCATCCCGTTCCGTCCGTTCCGTGCTCTGCGCCGTACCTGCACCTGCCGCGGGTTCCGCGGCATTGTCTCCCGCATGCCTCGGACGAGTCCGAGGGCTCCCGCGAGGCCACCTGCGAACCGCTGGCATTCATGTGTACGGTCCCGCCCACCACAAGGCGCGAGCATGCGTGCGGGCTCGACCGGGGAGCTTCCCGGGCCCACGCCATTCCGTCCCGTGCGAGCCCGGTCGGGGCTTCGGGGCCGACGAAAGCAGGGTGCCGTCCGGCTTCGCCGAATGGCCCCCGCCGCGCGAGCTTCCCTTCCACCACGTCGTAGGCCACGTACCGAAGCGCGTACGGGCGCTGACGTTCACTCTTCGACCATGAGTGCCGCAACGGCCGGACCGGCGCCGCGCGCTGCCAGGAAGCACACGCGCGGAAGCGCTACGCGCACGGGAAGACAGCATGCATACGGAAGTCCGCGTGCCGGTACTGGTGCCCGGACCATCACCGAGCGTGTGCAGCGGCGTGCGACTTCGCCGGACTCGTCGTCGCCGCGTGAACGCACTGAAGGAGGTTCCGCCATGCATCTGATCTTCGTGAACTACCGCACCGACGATGAGGAGGCCACCGCCACTCTCGTCGAGCGGGAACTCTCCCGGATCTTCGGCGACGAGAACGTCTTCCGGGCGAGCAAGTCCATTGGCCCGGGCAGTCGTTACCCGCAGGAGATCCTCACCGCTGTCCGCCGCTGCCGCGTGCTGCTGGCCGTTGTCGGCCCCCGCTGGCTGGAGGCGCGGTCGGCCGACGGCGCTGCCGCGCTGGAGAACCCCGACGACTGGACGCGCCGGGAGATTCTGGAGGCGTTCATGTCCGGAGCCGTTGTCATCCCCGTCCTCGTCGCCCGCACGGAACGTCTCCGGGCCGCAGATCTCCCGCCGGAACTCGGGGTTCTCGCGGATTGCCAGTACCGCCGCTTCGACCATCGCAATGCCGACGCCGATCTCTCGCGGCTGGCCGGCGACCTCATCGGCCTGCTTCCCGAACTCGCCGAAGCGGCACGGAGGAATGGATACGCGCCGACGGCTTTGGCGAGAGCAGACGGCGAACGAGTGGATGACGACCAGGAGAACGGGGCCGCCCGGGTGCGTGTGGATGTGATCAACCACCGTCAGCGCGGTGGCATCGGCAACCTCGGCGGTGACCTTTCCGGGACGTTCGTCAGCGAGCCACGAGGGCCTGTCCATACCGGGAACGGACACATCTTCCAGGCCCCCGAGCTCCACCCGGACCCGAGGTTCTCCCGAGCCGGACGCGACATCGCCTACGGGGTCGACAACCGTGGAACGAGCCGACGGCGATCGATCCGGGGCCGCCGGTCGGCAGGTACGGAGTGACGGCTGCCGACGGCCACATACGCGTCAGCGCGCCGCGAGGGCCGGTACACAGCGGCAGTGGAGACCAATACATCACCTGGGCGAGCCGCACGGGCGAGAGGCGGCTCGGAGCAGGGAACCCACAGTTACGGATCTCGCAGGAGCACCAGCGCTACCTGACCCGATGCTTCGTCCCCCCGCGCCACTACGGCCGCGCCGCCGACGCGCTGGGGAGGGCCGGGGCGGTGGTCCTCCTCGACGGCTCTGCCGGGATCGGTAGGCGGACGGCCGCGACGATGCTCCTGAGGGACGTGTCGGTCGACGGCAACTCGATCGAGGAACTGCCTCTCTCCCTGTCCCTGGACGAGGAGACGCCCGAAACGCTGCCGGACGACCACTATCTCCTGGACCTGTCCAATGTGGCGGACAAGAACTATCCGGCCGCGGAACGCACCCTCATGCACTACAGGTCGAGCGTCGAGCGAAGCGGCGCCCGTATGGTCGCCGTACTCCCGGCCGGCCTGGAGTGGATGCGCGACCCGGACCTGGACCCGCTGGTCGTTCAGCTCGAACGGCCGCCCGCGCGCTACGTGTTCAGTCGGCACCTGCGGGCACAGGGCCTGGTCTTCGGCCCGGACGAGCTGACGACCGACGGGCTCGTGCGCATGTTCGCCACCGCGCCCATGAGCAAACTCGCCCGCCTGGCCCGGCTGATCGCACAGGCACGGGACAGCCACCGCAACGGCACGAGCTTCGCGGAATGGCGAGACAAGGCCCTGGAGGCCGCGACCAAGTGGTCCGCCGAGGTGGCCAAGCAGTTGACGGAGCACCGGAGCGTCCCGGAACGCTCCCTGCTGCTCGCCGCGGCCATGGCCGAAGGCGCGTCGGCGGACGCCGTGCACCGCGCCGCCGAACGGCTGCTGGACGTGCTGAGGTACCAGCGGGAGGACACGCCCGGACTGGGACAGGCGGACCTCGGTGAACGGCTGAAGGCGTTGTCCGTCGAGCGCGGGGACGACGGAAGGGCCGGGTTCGCCAGGCTCGCCTACGGCGGCGCGGTCCGACGGCACTTCTGGGAGAACTTCCCCGACGTCCGGCCGGATTTCCGCGACTGGGTGGGGCGGTGCGTGGAGCTCCCCGAACTCGGGGCCGAGGACCGCACGCGCATGGTCGCCAGGTTCTCGGAGCGGGCACTCGCCGCCGACCGCCCCGACGACCTGTGCGAACTCGTCGAGAGGTGGACGCGGCCGTCCGCCCCCGGGCCGTTCCGCGCCGAGGCCACGACCGCCCTGGAACTGGGCCTCATCCACGAACGGCACGGCTCGTACTTCCGCAGCCGCGTGTACGAGTGGGCCTGGGCCAGGAAGTCCTCGCTGGCCCCCGATCTCGTCGCCGCGCTGACGGACGTCTGCCGGCAGGTGATCGCGGTGACCCACCCCGAGCAGGCGGTGGTCAGGCTGCGTCACCTGGCGCAGCGGCAGACGGGGCCGGAGTCCGAGGCCGCCCGTGCGGCACTGCTGGAGCTGGCCCGGGGCAGCAGGAGGCTGTTCAGACGGCTGTCCGAACGCCTCGTGAGATCCGCGTCGTCGCCGGGCTCCCGCTCCGGTCCTGCCCCCGGTCCCGGTCCTGCCCCCGGCCCCGGCCTCGGCCAGGGCCTCGGATCCGGCTCCGGTCCGGACATTCTCCTGGAACTGCTGGATCCCGTACCCCTGCGCATCACCCCGCCCTGGCAGGAGGTCACCCGGGCCTGGCGCGCGGTCATGTCCACGAGGCCCGCGGCGGCCTGGGAGCCGACCGTACGGCGCTGGCTCACCGAGCACGCCTCACGTCGCGTCGGCGATCGGGCACTGAAGGCGGTGGTCGACGCGGCGGCGGGGAGTTCCTTGTGGCTGAGCCACCTCTACACGACCGCGTGCGACTGGGCGGAGCGACCCGACGCCGACGCACCACCGGAGATACAGGCACGACACGACGTCCGTCAACGGATCTCCGAACGATTCTGCCGGACCATCGACCTGGTGCAGGGCATCGAGGACATGTGCTCGGAGCCCGGCACGCAGGGGACAAGGGAGAGGGAATGAACCCCCGCCACCTGCTTTTTCTGTTGCTCGCGGCCGTCGTGGCCGGCGTCCTGGGGGTGGGTGCCGCACTCGCCTGGCCGGTCTGGATCTGGTTCCTCCTGCCGGCGCTCGTGGCCGGTGTCCTGCTGCTCGGCACGATGACGCCGAGCACGCCGGACGCGCCGAGCACTCCAGGCTCTGCTGAGCGAACCTTCTCCATGGGCCCGGAGCCGGACGACGACACCACTCCGCTGCCTCCTGTCGAGCCTCCCCATCTGACGGCCGAAGTGCTGTCGGTCCCGGTGGAGAGCGCGAAGGCGGACTACCCGTTCCTGTTCTCGGCCATGGTCCGGTGGCGGACGACCCCGGAGTACGTTCCCGCGTCGCACGGCAACCCCGCCGGCCTTGCGGTGGCGGCCGTCCTGCAGCGCGTACGGGGCGTCGTGGCGACCGAGCAGCCGAGCCGCTGCGGATACCTCCAGCACTGGCTGGAGGGCGCGCTCGGCTCTCCCGTCACCGATGACGCGGGGCTCGTCTCGGCCTTCGCCACCGACGTACGGCTCACGCTGAACCATACGGACCAGCAGCACCTGGACGCGCTCGAGGAGCAGCGAAAGTCCGAGAGCACCTGGGAGAGCCGGCGCGAGCACGAACGCAACCGCCGCGCCTATCTCGGGCGCGACGTACTGCGGAGCCCCGGGAGCGCGGTCGTCTGGTGGATGACACGCCACGAGGACCAGATCGAACGCGCGGTGGAGATGATCGCTCCCCTGACATGCCTGTCCGCAGCGGCCAACGACAGGGAGATCCCGAAGGAGTTCCGCCACCTGTTCACCACGGCCGAGGACCCCGTCATGTCCGAGGACCCGGTCCACGAACCGTCGACGGGCGGATTCGACCACCCCGAGCCGGTGGGGGACGAAGCGGCGCCGGAAGAGGGGGCGTTCGAGACCACTCGACCCCAGCAGGCGACGTTCGGCGACCTCGTGTCCGCCATCCTGGACGAGGTGGGCCTGGAGCCGAACGGGGCCGAAAGGACCGCGTTCCTGCTGCGGCTGGCCAGCATGTGCGAGAAGGCGGGCGGGAAGGACGCCGCCGACCGGATCCGCCAGGACCTGCTCCGTACGGGCGATGGCACCAGGTACGACACCCGGGGCGACACCGAGGGCGACAGTTCGCATGCGGGAGCCGCGGAGGGCGCGTCGGCCACCGGGGTGCCGACGCCCGGGCCGGTACCGCGGGCACGTGCCGAGGACGTCCCGACGGCACACGCGAACGGGTTCGACGGAGCCGGTCCCGAGGCGGAACGAGCGGAACGAGTGGAGTCCGGCTGGTGGGACGGCCCGCAGGCACGCACGGCCCCCGGTGCGGAGCCGTTTGCGCCCCCGGCCCCCGGCGCGCAACCGCCCGCGCCTCCCACCACCGCCCCGCAGCCGCCCACGTACACCGGCCCGGACACCGCTCACCGGAACGGCCTCGACGAAGAAGAACGCGACGACGAAGGAACATGGCACTGACCGTCACGCCGACCGGTGACGTCTTCACCCGCACCGGCCGCTGGGCCGAGGGCCGATGCGCGGACGAACGCCGTCCCAGGCGCACCTCCAACGCGCCCACGGCGAGCGCCTGGGGTCCCTGACGTACCGCCTGGGCCTCCTCCTCACCGCCGCGCACGGCACACGGGCTCGGCGTGAGGAGGAGAGGGCTGGTCGCCGGAAGGACACACCGGCAGGACGCGAGGCCCGCCCGCCCTCCTCCCGTATCCCCGGTCAGGCCTTCTTCTCGCCGTGCTCGCCCTTCTCGCCCAGCTTTTCGACGAGGTCCTGCGCCTTGTCGACGGCGGTGTCGATCTTGTTGCTGTGCTTGCCGCCGGTCCTGTCTTCGATGAAGTCACCTGCCTTCTCGAGCCCGTCGGAGATCCTGTCGCCGTGCTCCTCGGCGATCTCCTCGGCCTCCTCCTTGAGATTCTTCAGAGCGTCAAACATGCGGAATACCGGTTCCTTTGGTGAAGCGCCTGGTCAGGGACATCGGAACCGTGATTCCACGGAGGGCGCGGCACGGTGGCCCGGACGGCGACGGCTTCGTGGAGCGTCCCGCGTTCCTCGCCCTGATGACGGCGATCGGCTTGGGACCGGGCGACATCCAAACGCTCTTCGACGCCTTCGGCCCCACCGCGGACGACCGCATCGGGGCGAGGACCTGGGCCGAGGGGATCAAGGACTACTGCGCCCCGACAAGGCGGGCATCCCCGGGGACCACCTGGTCGCCGGGACCGCGGTCCGACAGGGGCCGGGGGCGGCGTGAGAACGGCGGAACACGTCGTCGGCCTGGCCGTCGGCCGGGGCACGGGCCCGGAGCTGGCAGCCGTCTTCGAGCGGGTCATCGACCGGTTCGCCGTGCCGTACGGCACGGACATCACCGTGGTGCGCTCACCGCGCGACCACCACCCACCCGAAACCCTGGCCCCGCGAAGAAACGCCAGAGGGCCGGCGGAGGATACGAGATTCGAACTCGTGAGGGGTTGCCCCCAAAACGCTTTCCACGTGTTCGCCTGGAGGTTCGGAAGCGGTCGTGGGCGTACCGACCAGTCGTGGAGCAGACTGTTCAGCGGCGTCCGGACACGGCTGAACGTAGGTGAACGAGACCAGAACTGCCACCACGAGGTGACGGGTGGGCGGCGCGTGTCGTTCGGGGCTATTGCACCCAGGTCGGATTCCTACTTGTTTGATAATGTCGGTTCCGTGAGCGAGATTCCTTACAGCGTCGGCGAGGGGCCGGCCACCAGGGTCAGCCTCTCCCTCCCCGAGGGGACGGCGGAGGCAATCCGCCAACGGGTCGGCAAGCGTGAGTTCTCCGCGTTCATCACCGAAGCGGTGGAGCGCGAGCTGCGCGGTCAGATCTTGGATGAGTACCTGGCCGACTACGAACGCCGTCAGGGGCCGATCTCCGAGCACGAGCAGGAGCGGGCACGCCGGGTCTTCGACGAGGTGTTCGCCGAGGAGGGGCAGTGGCCCGCCGCAAGCTGAGCCACGAAGGCACCCTCGTTCTCGACTGCGAGGGCCTGTCGAAGTTCGTCAGTGATCACGAGCCCGTCGTCGCCCTCATCGCCGAAGCCCGCAAGCGGGGCATGGAGGTGGTCATCAGCGCACTCACCATCATCGAAGCGGTGCATCGCCGGACCGACAAGGCGCGGCTCGCCTGGGTTCTGTCCGGCGTACGGGTTGTACACATCGGCGAGGAGGAGGCCAAGGCCGCTTCAGCCATGCTGATCAACGCTGGGCTGCACGGACACAAATACGCCATCGACGCTGCCGTGGCCGAGGCGGCGCTGCGTCAGCGGCGCCCGGTCGCCATGCTCACCTCGGACATCGACGACATGACGAAGCTCTGCGGCGACAGAGTGCGCCTCGTGGCCGTGTAGTCGACGCCCAGGACTCGAACGCCGGGGACGGAAGGTCGACCCGTACGTCCTTGTCCGAGCGCGGCGGGGCCGGTGGACCAGTCGGTAGCACCCAGGGCCGTGAACGGCTGCGTGGCCGAACGCCTCGTCGTCCATGGTGCCGTGAGGTGCAGCAGCCGCGCGTCGGCCTCGTCCGTCGCGAAACGGTCAGGGGCGAATTCCGTGGCGGACCGGAGTCCGAGCCACGTCAGCATGGTGTGGTGTTCCTCATGCGCCGGGTCGGCGAGGATCACTTTGAGGTCGCTGTAGCCGGGAGCGCCGCCGCAGTCCTCTGGCGGGCATGCCCCGGCGCCGTCCACGCAGTGCGGATAGTGAAGCCCGGCTGCGGCCGGCTGGAACTGCTCCACGGTGATGAGGTGCTCCCAGAAGTCTCCGAAGTCGTACGTGTACACGAAGTGGGCACCCGGCTTGAGCAGGGCGCCCAGTGCGGCGGTGCGCTCGTCGCGGAATCCGAGTTCGCCGTCGGGACGGCCGTACTGGACGCCGTCGACGGCGAACGCGTGCATGTGGCAGTTCTGCTGGCCCATCGCGTCCTGGATCACGTAGTGAAGCCGGTCCAGGCGGATCGAGGCGGGCACCAGCAGCTGCCGCCAAACCCGGGGGCGTCCATGGCGGCGAGCTCGACGAGGATCCGCAACACCGCGTCGCCGGACGCGGGCTCGCCGCGCATCCGGGCCGTCTCGATGCGGCCGTCCGCCGTCAACTCGGCAGTGTCCTCCGTGAGATGGACACTCCTCGCTGGACTTCGTCTTGAACGTACGGTCCCCGATCACCGGGTCCATCCGGTCGCCGGTATCCAGAACCTCCACCAGTGCTCGCGAGTCGGCAAGTGTCACACGGTCGGTCTGGGTCAGCTTGCGGCCCGTGCCGACCCAAGCGGCCAGCGCTCGTACCTGCTCGACGGCCCTGCCCGCTGTTTCACCCATGCTGCCCCGCTCGTTCCGGGTGTCCTGCATCGCCCGAACCCGGGATGGCAGCACTGCTGGCGAATCCTGTGCTTCGCACGGGGCGGCACGGAAAGGGCAGACTGTGACGGTGACAACACGCGACGAGGAACTACTGGCCCGGGTCCGGGAGATGAGGGAGCGCGGCAGCGCGCCGAAGCAGATCGCGAAGGCGCTGGGGCTGCGCCCGGCCCAGGCCACCGCGCTGGTCAGACGGGTCGCCGAGGCGGCACAGGCGAATACCGCACCGGATGAGCGACCAGTGGTGGGCTGCTGGGTCAACGCGGGCTGGAGCGCGGGACTGGACATGGCCCAAGCCGCCGACTGGGCGGCGGCCGACCCCTTTGGCCGGGAGCCGGACCCGGGCACGGGCGGCTTCGCCCAGATTCTCCTGGCCCGCCAGGAACGTGCCAGCAGGGTGACCGTCACGGGCTTCCTGGTGGACGTGTACTGCCTGGGAGTCAAGAGCATCACCGACCCCGAGGTGATGGGGGCCGGATCCCTGACCACGTACGTACCGATGTACTACTCGGCGTTCGATCAGCGGCCGCTGCCGATCGGCGTGGAGCAGGCGCAGTCGATCGTGCACGACGCGGTCGCCTACGCCCGCGGTCTCGGCTTCGAGCCCGCAGGCGGCTTCGCCGACGCCGCGGTGCACCTGGGTGTCCCGCCCGGCGACCGTCCCGTCATCGGCTTCGGCCAGGCCGGCAAACCGTTCTACTTCTCCGGCCCCTACGACAACCCGCGCGAGGTGGTCCAGACACTTCAGCGCACCTGTGGTCCGGGTAATTACGACTACTTTGCCCATCTGTAGGAACGGGACACGAGCGGCACGATGCGGGAAGCACGAGCGGTGATACCGAGCGGTGATACCAGTCGAACGGCAACAGGAGTCCACCGGCGCTCCACGGGTCCGGCCCGGCGGGCGCCCGCGACGGCTACTGGGACAACTGGGCCGGCGACTGCCTCGACCCGGCTCAGCCGCTACGACGGCCTGTCCGCTCTCCGCCTCAATCCCCTGGGCGTCCACGCCGTCGGCCTCACGAGCGACTACGTCCCTGCCCAGGTCCCCGTCTCGGCCGTCCTGACGGGGTCGGCAGTTCGGTGGGCTCCGCGCTCGGTAACTCCGCTCGGCGCCGACAAGCGGAGCGCGATGCGCAACTCCAGACAGGCCCTAGACGGCTCAGGAGAGATGACCGTCACCCTGCGGCGGCTGTTCTTCGCCCATCAGGTGGCCGAGCTCGACCTCGACCGGGGAGCGCTCGGCACGATCGATCTCGTGGCCCCGGACAAGCGGTGTACACGGTCGCGTCGTCAGCACCGTTGCTCGGTGAACAAGCTGCCCTTCACAGGCTGGGATGCGGAGCGCCGCTTGTCAGCCATTGGCTGATCGGCGCTCTTACAGGGCAATGCCAGCTCCTTGATCCTGCTGTGCCGGACCATAGGGAGGACCATGGAGGCAGCACGGAAGCGGCGGGTATCAGCGGCGCGCAAGCGTCACCAGCGGCGATTGAAGATCGGGGCCATCGCGGGAGGTGCGAGCGTCGTCCTGCTGGTGGTCTTCTGGAGCGTGATCTGGCCCTATCTCGTGGGTGCGCTCGTTCTCGGTGGCGTCGTCGGCGGCGGGTGGTGGCTGTGGCGCACCGATCGGTTCATCAGAGGCGGGGATCGACAGTGGCGGCATGACGAGGCTGTGAAGGCCGGGCACCGGACACTTGCCGAGGTCGACGCGATGACGGGGACGGAGTTCGAGGACTTCGTCGTGGAACTGTGTCGGCGCGATGGATGCACCGGCGTGCGGAGGGTCGGCGGCTCTCATGACAACGGGGCCGACGTGCTGGGATGTCTTCCCGATGGGCGGAGCATGGTGGTCCAGTGCAAGCGGTACACACCCAAGAGCAAGATCCCCAGTCGGGAGATGCGCGACCTGCTCGGTGCGAAGGTGCACTTCAAGGTCGACGTGGCGATCTTCGCGGCCACGACGTACTTCAGCGGGCCGGCAGAGAAGTTCGCCACGGAGAACGGCATCCTCGCCGTCCATCGTGATCACCTCGGGCTGTGGAACAACGGCGCCTCGTTGCTGTCGCTCGGTGCGATGAACGGTATGGGGCAGGGTGACCGCAGACACCGGGAGCGCTGGAAGGAGACGTACGGATAGGAGCGTCTCTCTCGGGGGGGCCTCTATGTCCTTCGTCAAGGCCGAGCTGGTCATACGGCGACCGCTTTGGGGAGGCGTGATTCGTAGAAGGTTCCGTCGCGGAGCATGGCGAACAGGACGCTGATGCGGTGGCGGGCCAGGCGAAGTAGGGCCTGGGTGTGGGTCTTGCCCCGGGCCCGGCAGCGGTCGTAGTAGGTGCGGGAGGCGGGGTCGTGCAGGGCGGCGAACGCGGACAGGAACATCGCGCGTTTGAGTTGCCGGTTGCCGCCTCTGGGCGCGTGTTCGCCGTGGATCGATGTGCCCGACTGTTTCGTGGCCGGAGCGAGGCCGGGCGTAGGAGGCGAGGTGGGCGGCGGTGGGGAAGCTGGTGCCGTCGCCGACGGTGACCAGGAGAACTGCGGCAGTCCTGGCGCCGACGCCGGGCAGCGACGTCAGGACCTGGGAAAGAGGGTGGGCCTCCAGCAGTTCGTTGATCTGGGCTTCCAGGGCCCGGCGTTGTTCGTGCACGGCCGCGAGCGAGCGGGCCAGGGATGGGATGACCACGTCGAGGGTGCCGGTGCCCGGAACGACGACGGTCTGTTCGTCGAGCGCGTCGAAGATGTCGTCGATCAGCCGGGTGGCCATGCGCGGGGCCTTGGGGCGGGTCAGCTTGAGGAGGCTGCGGCGGCCGGCTCTCCGCAGGGCGGCCGGGACCCGTAGCGTTCCAGCAGCCAGGTGACGGCCTGGTGGTCGAGGCGGGGACCGAGGACGCGCTCCAGGCTGGGGTGGAACTGAGTGAGCAGGCCCCGTATCCGGTTGGAGGTGCGGGTGGCCTCGGCGGCGAGGTCCTGGTCGAAGCCGACCAGGACGGTCAGCTCGGCGGTGACCTCGTCGGTCAGCTCCAGGGAGCGCAGGGTGTGCGGCATTGTGCGGGCGGCGTCCGCGATCACCGCTGCGTCCTCAGCGTCGGTCTTCGCCTCGCCCGGGTAGCGGGATGCGGGGTCGTCGCCCTGGTCACGGAAGACGAACTGCACGAAGTCGAAGCGGGGAGTCCGCCGAGGACCAGTCGATGGTGAAGAAGCCGACAATGCGGCGGGAGACTCCGCCGATCTGGGCCTCGGCAGGCTTGTCGTCGCTCCACGACGCCCACCACACCGGCGCGACCGCGCTCACGTGCCTCGGCATTCCGAACCCGGGCCTGTGGACAAAAACCAGGGCAACGGGGCCCGAGGACGCGAAGAAGGGCCCTACCGAAACGGCGGGGCCCTTCGACGTATTGCCCGGTGAGAGCAATGGCGGAGGATACGAGATTCGAACTCGTGAGGGGTTGCCCCCAACACGCTTTCCAAGCGTGCGCCCTAGGCCACTAGGCGAATCCTCCGCCGCAAACAATACAAGACGTTGAGGAGTGCTCGCGAACCCCTTCCTCCTCGAGACCCGCTCGGGGCCGTTCGGGGCCGTTCGGAGCGGACCGAAAAGGCTTCGAACGGCCCGGGGAGGACCGGAGCGGACCGAAGCGGACCGGGGGCGAGGGTGAGTGGGACGGGCGAGGGTGAGCGGAACGGGGAATGGGCGAGGGAGACGGAACAGCGGAACGCGCGGGGGAGGCGGAACAGGGGAGCGGGTGGGGAGGTGGACCGGGAGGGGTGGGGATCGGCTAAAGTGGGCGTCAGCCCCTCACGTGGCGCTATCTGACTGAACTCCCCCAGGGCCGGAAGGCAGCAAGGGTAGGTCGGCTCTGGCGGGTGCGTGGGGGGCCCTTGCGTTTCCCCCGGAGGCCGGCGCCGACCCTCTGGGGCCTCGTGAGGGCCTCGTGAGGGTGCGGGATGCCGGGGCGGGGCCGGTTGTCGGTGCGCCCGGATAACCTCGTATGTGTGTCGTCCCTTGCGCTGTACCGCCGCTATCGCCCCGAGTCGTTCGCCGAGGTCATCGGGCAGGAGCATGTCACCGACCCGCTGCAGCAGGCCCTGCGGAACAACCGGGTCAATCACGCGTACCTGTTCAGCGGTCCGCGCGGCTGCGGGAAGACGACCAGTGCGCGCATCCTGGCCCGCTGTCTGAACTGCGAGCAGGGGCCGACGCCCACGCCGTGCGGGGAGTGCCGGTCCTGCCGGGACCTCGCGCGCAACGGGCCGGGGTCGATCGACGTGATCGAGATCGACGCCGCGTCGCACGGTGGCGTGGACGACGCCCGTGATCTGCGGGAGAAGGCGTTCTTCGGGCCCGCGTCGAGTCGTTACAAGATCTACATCATCGACGAGGCGCACATGGTCACCTCGGCGGGGTTCAACGCCCTGCTGAAGGTGGTCGAGGAGCCGCCGGAGCACCTCAAGTTCATCTTCGCGACCACCGAGCCCGAAAAGGTCATCGGCACCATCCGGTCGCGTACGCACCACTACCCGTTCCGGCTGGTTCCGCCGGGCACCCTGCGCGACTACCTCGCGGAGGTCTGCGGCAGGGAGGACATCCCCGTCGAGGACGGCGTGCTGCCGCTCGTCGTGCGGGCCGGGGCCGGGTCGGTGCGTGACTCGATGTCGGTGATGGACCAGTTGCTGGCCGGTGCGGCCGAGGACGGTGTGACGTACGCCATGGCGACGTCGCTGCTCGGTTACACGGACGGCTCGCTGCTCGACTCCATCGTGGACGCCTTCGCGGCGGGCGACGGGGCCGCGGCGTTCGAGGCCGTGGACCGGGTGATCGAGGGCGGCAACGATCCGCGCCGCTTCGTCGCCGACCTCCTGGAGCGGCTGCGCGACCTGGTGATCCTCGCCGCCGTGCCGGACGCGGGGGAGAAAGGGCTGATCGACGCGCCCGCCGATGTCGTCGAGCGGATGCAGGCCCAGGCGTCCGTCTTCGGCGCGGCCGAGCTGAGCCGCGCCGCCGACCTGGTCAACGAGGGGCTGACGGAGATGCGGGGGGCGACCTCGCCGCGCCTCCAGGTCGAGCTGATCTGTGCCCGGGTGCTGCTGCCCGCCGCCTTCGACGACGAGCGTTCGCTGCAGGCCCGCCTGGACCGGCTGGAGCGCGGCGCGTCCTTCGCGACCGCCGGGCCGGGGCCCGCCATGGGGTACGTGCCGGGACCGGAAGCCCTGGCCCATGCCCCCGCTCCCGTCGCGCCGGCCGTCCAGCCGGGCGGCGGTCCCGCCGCTGCCCGTGCCGCCGTACGGGGGGAAGCGCACCCGCCCGCTGCACCCGTGCCCGCTGCCGCGCCCGTGGTGCCGTCCGTACCCGCCGAGACGCCTCCGGCGCCCGTGCAGCCCGCCGCCCCGCAGCAGCCTCCCGCCGCCCCGCCGACCGGGGCCGGGGCGCCTGCGGGTGGTCAGCGTCCCGGGGCCTGGCCCACCGCCGCCGCGCCGGAATCCGGCCGCCGTCCTGGCGGCTGGCCGACCGCCGCGGCCCCTGGCCGGTCGCAGACGCCGCAGGCCGCGCCCGACCCGGTCGCGCCCGCCCCGGCCGCCCCCGCCGCCGAGCCGAGCCCGGGAATGGCGCAGGGCGCGGGCCAGGTGCGGAACATGTGGCCGGACATCCTGGAAGCGGTGAAGAACCGCCGCCGGTTCACCTGGATCCTGCTCAGCCAGAACGCCCAGGTCACAGGCTTCGACGGCGCCACTTTGCAACTCGGCTTCCTGAACGCGGGCGCACGCGACAACTTCGCGAGCAGCGGCAGCGAGGACGTGCTGAAGCAGGCCCTCGCCGAGCGGTTCAACGCGCAGTGGAAGATCGAGGCGATCGTCGACCCCTCGGGCGGCGCGGGCGCACCGCCGCAGTCCGGCGGCGGCCGGTCCTACGCCGCACCGCCCGCGTCCCAGCGCCCCGCCTCACCGCCCCCGCCCCAGCAGCAGTACGAGTCCCGGCCCGCTCCCGCCTCCGCCCCGGCCCCGCAGCCGAGCGCGCCCCCGGCGGCGGCACCCGCTCCGGCGTCCTACTCCTCGCAGCAGACCTCCGCCGCGCCCGAGCCGCCGCAGTCGGTCGCTCCCGAGGACGACACCCCCGAGGCCGACGATCCCGACCTGGTCGACTCGGCGCTTTCCGGGCACGAGTTGATCGTCCGTGAGCTGGGCGCCACGGTTCTGGAGGAGTTCACGAACGAGTAGGAGACGAACCGGAGAAGCTCGTAGGAGACGAACCGGAGAAGCTCGCGAGCGAGTACACGGACAACTCGCGAGCGAGCGCCCGGACAGTTCACGGGTGAGCGCACGGACAGCCCACGAGCGCGCAGAGGAAGTTCGCGCGGGCGAGCAGGGGAGTGCGCGGGCGGCCCGCTTCGCGCCGCGTCCCCCGGTGTGTCCACGGAGCGGCGCCCGTCAAGGCCGCCGTGCCCCGGCGGCTAGGCTGCATTCCGTGAAGGTCCTCGTCATCGGCGGCGGCGCCCGCGAACACGCCCTGTGCCGCTCTCTCTCCCTCGACTCCGACGTCACCGCTCTGTACTGCGCTCCCGGCAACGCCGGTATCGCGGAGGTGGCCGAACTCCACCCGGTCGACATCCTCGACGGTGACGCCGTCGCGCGTCTCGCCACCGACCTGGGCGCCGATCTGGTGGTCGTCGGCCCGGAGGCACCGCTCGTCGCCGGTGTCGCCGACGCCGTGCGTGCCGCGGGCATCCCCTGCTTCGGCCCCTCCGGCGAGGCGGCCCGGCTGGAGGGCTCCAAGGCGTTCGCCAAGGACGTGATGGCCTCGGCGGGCGTGCCGACGGCCCGCAGCTACGTCTGCACCAACCCCGCCGAGATCGACGCAGCCCTCGACGCCTTCGGCGCTCCGTACGTCGTCAAGGACGACGGTCTCGCCGCCGGCAAGGGTGTCGTCGTCACCGAGGACATCGAGGCGGCCCGCGCCCACGCCGTGGCCTGTGGCCGCGTCGTCATCGAGGAGTTCCTCGACGGCCCCGAGGTCAGCCTGTTCGCGATCACGGACGGCACCACCGTGCTGCCGCTCCGTCCCGCGCAGGACTTCAAGCGCGCCCTGGACGGCGACGAGGGTCCGAACACCGGAGGCATGGGCGCGTACTCCCCGCTCCCCTGGGCCGACCCCAAGCTGGTCGACGAGGTCGTGGACTCGGTGCTCCAGCCGACCGTCGACGAGCTTCGCCGCCGTGGCACCCCGTTCTCCGGACTGCTGTACGCGGGCCTCGCGATTACCTCGCGCGGCGTGCGCGTGATCGAGTTCAACGCCCGGTTCGGCGACCCCGAGACCCAGGTGGTCCTGGCCCGCCTGAAGACTCCGCTGGCCGCCGTGCTGCTGGCCGCCGCCGATGGCACCCTCGACGAACTGCCGCCGCTCAACTGGCGCGACGACGCCGCCGTCACCGTCGTCATCGCTTCGCACAACTACCCGGGCACGCCGCGCACGGGGGACCCGATCGAAGGGCTCGACGACGTGGCGGCGCAGGACGCCCCGGACGCGTACGTCCTGCACGCCGGTACCCGGCGGGACGGCGACGCGATCGTCAGCGCGGGTGGCCGGGTGCTGTCCGTGACGGCGACCGGCAAGGACCTCGCGGCCGCCCGTGAGCGCGCTTACGCGGCGGTGGCCCGGATCCGGCTCGACGGCGCGCAGTTCCGTACGGACATTGCCCGGGAGGCCGCAGAGGCCTGAGCCGGGGCGCCCGGGGCCGACGGAGGCCCGAGGCGGCTGTGCCGGGGTCCGGGCAGGTCACCGGAGGCCCGGCACGGTCACCAGGGGTTCGGACGGCCACCGGGGACCGCGCACGGGTCGCCGGTGCGCGGCCGGTACGGTCGCCGCCTGCGCGTCGGCGCCCCGTGCGCCGGAGCCCGTACGTCGGTGCCCGTATCGGCGCACCGGCTCACCCGCATCCGATCCCCGGTCTCGGCCCCTCGGCCTCCGCCCGTGTTCTCTCCTCCTTCGGCCCCGCCCTCTCCCCTTCGGCTCCGGCCTCCCGTCCCTGTTTCCCTCGTTCCCCTCGTTCCCCTCGTCTCCGTTCCCCTCATTCCCGACCGTCGTCCCGTTCCGGCGTCTCCGACCGCCGCTCCGGTCCGACCGCGTCGCGGCCCTCTCTTTTCGGCCACTGGCGCATCACTGCCAAAGCTGGCAGTCCGCCAGCACCTTTGCCCAAAGCCATTCCATCGAGTGACGGCTGAGCCATAAGGCTGACGCCCGACGACACCCCAACTAGGGTGCGGCGCAGGCGTTCCGGCACTTGGCCCACTGACATTGCGATGTCAGTGACGGGTGCCACAGTGGGGGAGTGACCAACACCGCTGCGGGGGCAGAGGGGGTGACGACCGGCCGTGTCCGGTATCGGCGCAAGTGAGGAGCCGGGTGCGCAGAGTGCGCGGGCCCGGGCTCTCGCTCTGCTGCGTATCCGCAACAGAGCCACCGCGGCAGCCATCCTTCCGGCCGCCGTGGCCGTCGTGCTGCTCGTCGCGGGCGCGCAGGGCCATGCCGTCGGCAGCGGATGGGATGTGGCGCGCTGGACCGTCACCGCCTGCGCGGTCGTCGTGCTGCTGGTCGCCGCGGCGGTCGCCGTCGCGGTCGTACGGGCGAGGCCGGCGGTCAGCCCGACCGTGCCGCTCGCCGAGGAGGCCGCCCCCGACCTCTACCGCCTGGTCAGGGAACTCGCCGACCGGCTGGGGGTTCCCGCGCCCTCGGCGATAGCGCTCACCCCCGACTGCGACAGCTGGCTGGAGGACCGCACCCACCCCTCGGCACAGCCGCCGTCCCGCCTCGACGCGGATCGGGAGGGGCGTCCCGCGCCCGGGAAGGGGCAGTCCACGACCCGGAGGGGGCATTCCGGGACGCGGTCCGACGACGGCCGTGACCGCCCCGCGTCCCGGGCCCGCCGGGCCCGGACGGCCCCCGTGCTGGTCATCGGCTCGCCGTTCCTGTGGTGGATGAGGATCGCGGAACTACGGGCGGTGCTCGCCCCGGTCGTCGCGGGCACGGGCCCCTCGGCGCACCCCGACATAGCGGCGGCGCGCAGGTTCGTCAGAGGGCTCGACGGGGTGGTCGCGGACGCCGCCGTACCGGTGCCCGGACCGCTGTCCGCGGTGCGGAGGGCGCCCCGGGTCTTCGTCGGCTGGATCGCCCGGCTGCTGCTGCGCAGCTGCCGCGGCCACGCCGCGGAGATGGAACGGGGCGTCGCCGCCGCCGCGTCCGTCCGTGCACACGGTGTGGACTACGGCCTGCGGATCGTCGCCCAGGAGCAGGTCGGCCTCGCGTACGCGGGCTGGGACCGGTTGCTCACGCGGGTCGCGCTGCCGGCGTGGGAGATGGGCCGCTGGCCCTCCGGGCTGGACGCCGGGGTGGTGTCCGCCCTCACCGAGCTGTCCCGGCGCGACCGGCTCGCCGACGACTTCGCCTCACGGCTCGGTGAGCGCCCCGCCTGCGACCTCCTGGAGGAGCCGGGTGCGGCCGACGAGGCCACGTCCCTGCTGGCGGCCCGGCTGTTCCACGGCGGCCCGGCGGAATCCGGCCCCGGCTGGTCGCCGGTCGACTGGCAGCAGTACCCGGAAGAGGTGGTCGACCGGAAGTGGCGCATCGAAGCGGCCCGTCTGCACCGCGTACTCGACGCCCTCGACTCGACGCGTCCGGCGTCCGCGCCCGCCCGCGAGCCCGAGAACGTCTCCGTCCCCGGGTGCGCCCCGGTCGCGGTCCACGTCCCCGGTTCCGCTCCCGACCGGGCCGCGTTCCCCGCCGACGCGGGGGTGCCCACGCTGGCTCGTGTCGTCGAGTATCTGGCGGGCCGGGGCGACGACGGGGAGGAGCTCGCGGCGGGCATCGGTGCCGCGGTGGCCCGTGAGGCGGCAGCCGCCCGCCGCGGCACTTCGCCCGAGGGCGCGCCGACGGCGCAGAGCACCCACGGCGGCCTCGACGTGGGCGGGGACGTCCTGGGTTTCTGGGGGCCCGTACCCCTCCCGATCTTCCCGCTCCTGCCGCACCGGACGGGTACGGAGCTGCTCGCCGACCACGTCGCGGCGATGGTCTGCTGCGCGGCCGTCGACACGGCAGGCGCCACCCCGGGCCTCGACTGGCTCGACGGCCCGGCCCTGCTGGTCGACGGCGAGCGCCGGGCGGATCTGGGCGGGCCGGTCCTCAGCCTGGTCGAGGACGGGGATGCGGGACCACTGCGTTCCTGGCTCGCCTCGGTCGGCGTGCGGATCGACAAGCCTGTCCGTCTCGTCTGAGCGGACTCGTCCCCGAGCCGACTCCTCCCCGAGCCGATGCGTTGCCGAAGCCGAGCCGTCCGAACTTTTGAACGTCGAGTGGCCCTCTGGCTACCCGAGTCCGGTGGACCCGCGGCTTCGGGAGGACCGTGCACCGGGGCCCCGCCCGTATCCACGGGCCTCTGTGCTGGGCGGTTTCACCGCATCACCACCCGGCACAGAGACATCAGCGGTATCGGAGGCATCGTGTCCGGGCGTGTCGATGGCTCGATATTCGGAAGGGAACGTTCCGTTCACGTCAATTCGCGACGAACGGTGACGGAGTGCATGCGTTATGTGATGTGCTGTGGATCGACGCTGACAGTCGGCGCGTCACTGTTGGTGCGTCGATGACGCACGGCCGAAAGCGATCAAGGTTGACGATCATTCGGCGGACGGCGGACGGCGGACGGCGGACGGCAAACGGCGGACGGCACGCGGGCTGACGGTCGCGGGCCGACGGTCGCGGGCCGACGGTCGGCGCCCGTCGGACGGCGCCCAGCGGCGGAGGCGTCGGCAGCGGCCGCCGGACGGTACGGCGACGGCCGGCCATCGAAAGTCCCACTGTTGTCGCGGGGGACCGAGGGAGGGAAGCGGTATGGGGGCGGAGCAGATTCGTCGATGGGAGTCGGGTGCCCTGGCGCACGCCGTCTCCGATCCTTTCGGTCAGGGGCCCCTGCCCTGGCTGCGCGGGGGTGAGAACTACTTCGACGACACCGGGCACATGGTCCCCTGGTACGCGGACCCCACCCTGGCCCGCTCCTCCGACGGCGGCACGCGCACGGCCGACGACGTGCACCGCCAGATCAAGGGCTTCGTCTCCACGGGCGCCGCCGCCCCCGGCGAGGCGATCGACTTCCACATCACCGTGGACCCACCCCAGCAGTTCTCCGTGGACGTCTACCGCATCGGCCACTACGGCGGCGACGGCGCCGCCAAGATCACCACGAGCCCCCGGCTCTCCGGCATCGTCCAGCCCGCGCCGCTCATCGCCGACCGCACGGTCTCCTGCCACCACTGGTGGCAGTCGTGGCGGCTGCAGATCCCCACGTACTGGTCGATCGGCGCGTACGTCGCCGTGCTCACCACGGCCGACGGACACCGTTCCCACATCCCGTTCACGATCCGCGACGACCGTCCCGCCGATCTGCTGCTGGTCCTCCCGGACATCACCTGGCAGGCGTACAACCTCTATCCGGAGGACGGCCGCACCGGCGCCAGCCTGTACCACGCGTGGGACGAGCAGGGTCGTCTCCTGGGTGAGGAGGACGCCGCCGTCACCGTCTCCTTCGACCGTCCCTACGCGGGTGCGGGCCTGCCGCTCCACGTCGGTCACGCCTACGACTTCATCCGCTGGGCCGAGCGGTACGGCTACGACCTCGCGTACGCCGACACCCGCGACCTGCACGCGGGCCGGGTCGACCCGAGCCGTTACCGGGGGCTGGTCTTCCCCGGCCACGACGAGTACTGGTCGGTGCCCATGCGCCGTACCGCCGAGGACGCCCGCGACGGCGGGACCTCGCTCGTCTTCCTCTCCGCCAACACCATGTACTGGCAGGTCTGCCTCTCCCCGTCCCCGTCCGGCGTCCCGGACCGGCTGCTCACCTGCCGCAAGCGTCAGGGGCCGGGAAGACCCGCGCTCTGGCGCGAGATCGACCGGCCCGAGCAGCATCTGCTCGGCATCCAGTACGCGGGCCGGGTGCCCGACCCGCACCCCCTCGTCGTACGGAACGCCGAGCACTGGCTGTGGGAGGCGACGGGCGCCCGGGAGGGGGACGAGGTCGACGGTCTGGTCGCGGGCGAGGCCGACCGCTACTTCCCGCGCACCGCGCTCCCCGACCACGACAACCGCATCCTGCTCGCCCACTCCCCGTACCAGGACGGCGAAGGGGTCACCCGGTACCAGGAGACCTCCCTGTACCGGGCCCCGTCCGGCGCGCTCGTCTTCGCCTCCGGCACGTTCGCCTGGTCCCCGGCACTGGACCGCCCCGGTCACGTGGATCCCCGTATCCAGCGCGCCACGGCCAATCTCCTGGACCGGATCTGCAAACGGGACTGAGCGAACGATCGAGCGAAGGGGACTGGACGGACGGGACTCGGCGAACGGGACTGGACGGACAGGGGTGTCCCACCTACCCCACCTGCCCCGCATGCCCCCGCTCCACCCCACCGCTCCCGATACGGGAGAATCGGAACGACTCCTGGATCAACCTACGCGGAGGCAGCGTGTCCGGATTCGTAGAAAAGCCCGAGCCCGTGCAGGTCCCGGGGCTCACCCACCTCCACACCGGCAAGGTGCGCGACCTGTACCGGAACGAGGCGGGCGACCTCGTCATGGTCGCCAGCGACCGCCTCTCCGCGTACGACTGGGTCCTGCCCACCGAGATCCCGGACAAGGGCCGCGTCCTCACCCGGCTCTCCCTCTGGTGGTTCGACCAGCTCGCCGACCTCGTCCCCAACCACGTGCTGTCCACCGAGCTGCCCGCCGGGGCCCCCGCCGACTGGGAGGGCCGCACGCTGATCTGCAAGTCGCTGCGGATGGTCCCGGTCGAGTGCGTCGCCCGCGGCTACCTCACCGGCTCCGGTCTCGTCGAGTACAACGAGTCCCGTACGGTCTGCGGCCTCGCCCTCCCCGAGGGCCTCGTCGACGGTTCCGAACTCCCCGCGCCGATCTTCACGCCCGCCACCAAGGCGGCCGTCGGCGACCACGACGAGAACGTGAGCTACGAGGAGGTGGCCCGGCAGGCCGGCGCGGAGACCGCCGCCCAGCTGCGCCGCGCCACGCTGGACGTGTACGGCAGGGCCCGCGACATCGCGCGTGAGCGCGGCATCATCCTCGCCGACACGAAGTTCGAGTTCGGCTTCGCGCCCGCCGCCGACGGCGGCGAGGAACTGATCATCGCGGACGAGGTGCTGACTCCGGACTCCTCCCGCTTCTGGCCCGCCGCCGACTGGCAGCCGGGCAGGCCCCAGCCCAGTTACGACAAGCAGTTCGTCCGTGACTGGCTGACCTCGCCGGCCTCCGGCTGGGACCGCAGGAGCGAGCAGCCGCCCCCGGCGCTGCCCCAGGAGATCGTGGACGCGACCCGGGCGAAGTACCTGGAGGCGTACGAACTCCTCACCGGCATGCCCTGGAAGTGAGCAGCCGGGTACCCGGTCACCGGCCGGGTACCCGCACCGGCGCACCGGGACCCCGCACCGGACGCCGGGCGGAAACCCGCACCCGAACGCCAAGAAGCCCCGGCCTCCCGGCCGGGGCTTCTTGTTCAACCGAGCGGACGACCAGGTTCGAACTGGCGACCTCAACCTTGGCAAGGTTGCGCTCTACCAACTGAGCTACGTCCGCAAGCGCCGAAGCGCGAGCACCACTATACCCATCCCCGCTCGCGTGCGAGACGCACGGCCGCATGACGGTTTTCCGCGCCGAGCTTCGAGACGGCCGCCGAGAGGTAGTTCCGTACCGTCCCCTGGGACAGCGAGGCCCGTTCGGCGATCTCCGCGACCGGGGCTCCGTCGGCCGCCAGCTCCAGCACCTCGGTCTCGCGCGCACTGAGCGGCGAGTCCCCAGCGGAGATGGCGTCGGCCGCCAACTCCGGGTCCACGTAACGGTTTCCGGCATGTACGGTGCGGATGATGCCGGCCAGCTGCCGGGCGCTGACGGTCTTCGGCACGAAGGCCCGGACGCCCGCCGTGAGCGCTCGTTTCAGGTGCCCCGGCCGCCCGTGACTCGTCACGATCATCGTGCGGCAGCCGGGCAGTTCGGCCCGCAGGGATGTGGCGACACTCACACCGTCGGCGCCCGGCATCTGAAGATCGAGGACCGCCACGTCGGGGCGATGGGCCCGCGCCATGGCCAGCGCCTCCGGACCGGTGGCCGCCTCCGCGACCACCACGAGGTCGTCCTCCAGGGCGAGCAGCGCGGCCAGGGCGCCCCGGATCAGATGCTCGTCGTCCGCGAGCAGCACCCGTACGGCCGTCATCGTCGTTCCTTCACAAGGTCCGGTGCCGCGCTCATGCCCACGCCCGTGCCCGGGTCCCGGGAAGGCGGAAGGGGGGACGAAGCCGGAGAGTCGGTGGGAGAGGGAAGAGAGTCGGTGGGAGAGGCAAGGGCGGAGGGAGAGGCAGGAGTGGCGGTGCGCGACGGAAGCGGGATCCGCGCCATCAGCCGGAACACCCCGCTCCCCGTCGGGCCCGCGTCCAGCGACCCGTCGAGTTCCCGGAGCCGTTCCCGCAGCCCGGCCAGCCCGGAGCCGCCCGCCCCGTCGGTGGAGCCGCCCGCCGTGTCGGCCGAGGAGGGCGCCCCGTCGTTCTCCACCTCCAGCACCGCGGCGTCCGCCGCCGTCCGCAGCCGGATGGCGCAGTGCCGAGGGTCACCGTGCCGCAGCACATTGGTCGCCGCCTCCCGTACGACCCAGCCCAGCGCCGACCGTACGGGCGCGGGCAGTTCGGCGCCCGCGTCCCCCGCGACCTCGCACTCGATCCCGGCGGCTCTCAACACCCCCTGGGCGCCGGCCAGTTCCGTGACCAGATCGGCCTCCCGGTATCCGCGCACGACATCCCGCACCTCCTGCTGGGAGCTGCGCGCGATGCGCATCACCTCGACCATCTGGTCCACGGCCGCCGGCTTGCCGCGCTGCGCCAGTTCCACCGCCAACTCGCTCTTCAGCGCGATCACGGCGAGGTTCCGGCCCAGGACGTCGTGCATGTCCCGGCCGAACCGCAGCCGCTCCTCGGCGACAGCCAGCCGCGCCTGCAGGTCCCGGGCCTCCTCGGCCTGCCACATCACGCTCAGGCTCCAGACGCTGGGGCGTACGGAGATCAGGACCAGCAGCGCCCCGAAGAGCGTCGCCGGAGCCACCCCGGCCAGCGTGCCGCCCCGCACCCCCACCGCGGCGAACACGCCGACGTTCAGCGCGGCGAGGGCGAGCAACTGGAGCAGGAAGGTGCGGACCGGGACCAGCAGGACCTGCGTGATCACGAACGGTATCGAGGTGTTCCCGACCAGCATGACCAGCCCGCCCGTCCCGAGTCCGTCCAGAGCGACCAGCGTCGCCAGAATGCCCAGACCCAGCAGCATCAGCGCCAGAGATACCGTCTGCCGGCGCCGGGGGAAGGGGGCGGTCCCGAGATAGTGCAGGTACGAGGGCCGGACGTTCCGGTTGCTCAGCAGGCACTGCACGAGACTCACCAGCAGGAAAACGGCACCGACGGCAATCGGCAGCGGCGTGCGGCGGAGATCCGCGCCGAGGGGCAGGGCACCCCACGTCAGGATGAAGAGCCAGGGCATCGCCGAGATGGTCACCCGCGAATACAGGTCGATCCGTTCCAGTTTGCTGCGTTCCCGCCAGCTGCGTCGCCAGTCCCACATACCCGTCCCCACGACCGTCCTCCGCCGGTGAATCCTCGGTCAGCGTCGGGGCTCCCAACGGAACCACCGCTGCACAGCAAACACGGCGAAAACGGTCCAGGCCAGTGCGGTGAGCCCGGCCGTGAGCAGGTCGGACCCGTCGGACCCGCCCAGCCAGCCCGCCCGCACGAGGGTCATCACGCCGGTCATCGGCAGCAGCTCGCACACGGACGCCACCCGGTCCGGCAGGACCTCCAGCGGTACGAAGAGCCCCGAGCCGATCATCGAGACGAGGAACAGCGGCAGGGTGGTGATCTGCGAGGTCTGCACCGTGCGGGTCGCGACGGTGGTGACGGCGGCCAGGGCGGCCAGCAGTACCGACCCCGACAGCAGGCCCGCGAGGAACAGGTCCGGCCGCTGTGGCGCTCCGGCATCGAAGGCCACGCCACCGGCCAGCACCACCAGCACGGTCTGCGCCAGAGCCAGCGCGACCGACGGCAGCGCCGTCCCGGCGAGGATCTCCCAGTCGGCGACCTCGCCCGTGCGCAGCCGCTTCAGGACCAGGTCCTCGCGCCGTGCGACGTACGCGGAGACCAGGTTCATGTACACCACCTGCATCAGCACCATGCCGATGCCGCCGGTGAGCGCCAGCCCGGTGACGGTCAGGCCGGTCCCGTCCAGGTCGATCTGGTCCAGCGTCGTCTTCATCGCCAGGACCATCGCCAGGGGCACCAGCAGTGCGACGAAGACCGCCGTCCGGTTCCGGGCCAGCAGGACGAGCTCGGCGTGCCCGAGTGCCCGCAGCCGCCCCGCCGTCGTCGTGCGCCGCCCGGCCGCCGGGGTGCGCTCTTCGGCCGTCGGCGAATGGCGCCCGGCAGCCGGTGCGCGGCGCCCGGGTGCTGTCGTACGTCGTTCGTCCGTCGTCGCGCCGGTCATGCGGCAGCCGCCTTCCGTGTCTCGGGGGCCGACGTCCAGGGGTCCTCCGCACCGGAGGCCGACACGCTGTGCGCGATGTCGAGGAACGCCTCTTCGAGCGAGGCCGACCGGGCGTCGAGCCCGTGCAGCAGAATGTCCGACTCCCGCGCCCAGAGCAGCAGTTCGGTGAGCGAGTCCTGCAAGGCGTGGGTGCGGATCTCGATCCTGTGCCCGTCGGCCGCCGCCCGCAGCGACAGCGGGAGCCGGGCCGCCGGCACGTCCTCGGGCAGTTCGAAACGGATGCGGGCGGGGCGGGAGGCCGTCACCTCGGCGGGCGTGCCGGCCGTCACGATCCGGCCCCGGTGCATGATCGCCAGCCGGTCGGCGAGGCTCTCCGCCTCCTCCAGATAGTGCGTGGTGAGCAGGACGGTGGTGCCGCCGTCGCGCAGTTCCCGTATCAACTCCCAGGTCTCGCGCCGCCCCTCGGCGTCGAGTCCCGTGGTCGGCTCGTCCAGGAACAGCACCTCGGGCCGGCCGAGCAGTGCCAGCGCGAGGTCCAGACGGCGCCGCTCGCCGCCGGAGAGTTGCTTGACCCGTACGCGCGCCCGGTGGGCGAGCCCGACGAGGCCCAGCGCCTCACCGGTCGGCCGGGCGCCGCTCGTGCAGCCCGCCCACATCCGCAGGGTCTCGGTGACGGTCAGCTCGGACGGGAAGCCGCCCTCCTGGAGCATCACCCCGACCCGCGGCCGGACGGCGGCGCGCTCGCGGTACGGGTCGTGGCCGAGCACGCGCACGGTGCCGCCGTCTGGAGCCGCCAGCCCCTCCAGGAGTTCGACGGTGGACGTCTTGCCGGCGCCGTTCGTGCCGAGCAGGGCGAAGAGCTCGCCGCGCCCGACCGAGAAGGAGACGCCGGCGACGGCCTCGAAGTCGTCGGCGTAGCGCCGCCGCACCCCGCTCGCCTCGATCACGGAGTCGGGCGCCGCGGCACCGGCCGCGGACATCGCGCCGACACAGGTCGCGGCACCGCTCGCACCACCGGTCGCGGTCCCGGCGACCGGGCGGCCTGTGACGTCCGCCACGGCGCTGTCCGCCACGGCGCTGTCCGTCGCGATGATGTCTGTTCCGGAGCCGCCCGCGTGGTCGCCGACACCCGTGCGGGCGTCGGCCTTGCGGTCCCTCCTCGTACCTACAGGCTTCATGCCTACAGGCTTCCGCGGGTCCATCGCCGTGAGCAGTGCGAGCTGTCATCACTGGTCATGACAAACGTCATGGCGGTGCCGGGATCGGACGCCCGAACCGGAACCGGGTGCTTCTTGAAAGAGATCACGAAGAAGGCCCCGGTCGAAATCGACCGGGGCCTTCATTCCCATCAAGAGCGGACGACGAGATTCGAACTCGCGACCCTCACCTTGGCAAGGTGATGCTCTACCAACTGAGCCACGTCCGCATTGCTTCCGCCATCATACTCCTTGCGGGAAGTACTTCCGGGCGGTGCGAGCACTACTCTACCTGATCCACTGCAATGGCCGGTAAGAGTGGTGCAGAGCGGGTGACAGGAATTGCACACTGCGCCTTCCCCCTGGAAGGGGGATGTTCTACTACTGAACTACACCCGCACGCTGCTTGGGGTTTGGCTTTTCGGCCTTGCCCTTCGGCGTGCTCCAGACTTTAGCCGACCTGCGGGGGTGCAGCGCAAGTCGGCGGCCGCGAGGGCTCGTCGGGACGGTCCCGCGGGGTCGTGCCGACGGTCGCACGGGGCGGATCCGGCGGCCATCGGTCCGTCGGGCCCCGACGCCCGACCGGGCCGTGCGCCCGAGCCGCCGCGGGCCCCGGCTTCCCGGCCGGCCGGTCGTCCGGACGCCTCGACCGACGGCCCGGGCTTCTCAACCGGCCGCGCGGAACGCCTCGTAGACCTTCTTGGGGATCCGGCCGCGGGCCGGCACCTCCATCTGGTGCGAGCGGGCCCAGGCGCGGACGGCCGCCGGGTCGGGTTCGAGCGAGGTGTGCCGGTACGGCACGGGCTTCCTGCCGCGCTTGCCGACATTTGCCTGCTTCCGGCCCGCCGAGACGTACGGCGCCAGGGCCTTGCGCAGTTTCTTTGCGTTGGAAGCATTGAGGTCGATCTCGTACGACTTCCCGTCCAGGGCGAAGGTGACCGTTTCCGTCGCTGCGCCCCCGTCGATGTCGTCGAAGAGCGTGACCACTACGCGCTGAGCCACGGATATCGGTCCTTTCCTACGGCGTCGGCGCGTCTGGCGTGCGCCGATGTCGGCCTTCCGGCCTTCGGGCGGATGTGAGCCCTTCGGACGGATACGCGTCGACCGGTATCGCCGGTATCGACCGTTCGGCCGACCGGTGTCGACTGTTCGGGAGGCAATGCTGCATTCCTCGGTAATCATTTGTACAGCGGTCGGCGTCGCATTGTGAAGTCGGGCTAATTCTCTCCGCGTGTCACACTTCTATGTGTGTCTTCGGTGAGGAATCTTTTCGCAGATTTTTCCTCGGGTGTTGTCGTGACCGATATCCCGTCGTGATCGGGCGCTCAGGCATCTACTCGCGTAGAATTTCGGGCCGGGTACGCTGAGGGAAGCTGCGGGGGTCAGGGGAGCCCCCCGGAGAACCAGTCGCACCACACCACACGGGAGTGCCAGTGGCACGCGTCGTAGTCGACGTCATGCTCAAGCCCGAGATCCTCGACCCGCAGGGACAGGCGGTGCAGCGCGCACTGCCCCGTCTCGGCTTCGAGGGAATCGCGGACGTACGTCAGGGAAAGCGTTTCGAGCTGGAGGTCGAGGGGCCGGTCGACGACGCCGCCCTCGGTCGCATTCATGAGATGGCCGAGACTTTCCTCGCCAACACCGTCATCGAGGACTTCACCGTGAAGGTGGAGAAGGCCGAGGAGTCCAAGTGACCTCCCGCCCGTCTCCCACCACCACCCGTGAGGGAGGCCCTTCGGGCCGCAGTAACACCCGAATCGGAGTCGTCACCTTTCCCGGCACGCTCGACGACCAGGACAGCCTGAGGGCCGTACGCGTCGCGGGCGCCGAACCCGTGTCGCTGTGGCACCGCGACAAGGACCTGCACCAGGTCGACGCGGTCATCCTGGCCGGAGGTTTCTCCTACGGCGACTATCTGCGGGCCGGTGCGATCTCGCGCTTCTCGCCCGTCATGGAGACGATCATCGAGCAGGCCCGTGCGGGGATGCCGGTGCTCGGCATCTGCAACGGTTTCCAGATCCTGACCGAGGCGCACCTGCTGCCCGGCGCGATGCTGCGGAACAACCACCTGCATTTCATCTGCCGCGACCAGAAGCTCCGCGTCGAGAACGCGGAGACCGCCTGGACCTCGGACTACGAGGCGGGCCAGGAGATCTCCGTACCGCTCAAGAACATGGACGGTCGGTACGTCGCCGACGAGCGCGTGCTCGACGAGCTGGAGGCGGAGGGCCGGGTCGCCTTCCGCTACCTGGACATGAACCCGAACGGCTCGCTGCGCGACATCGCGGGCATCACCAACGCCGAGGGCAACGTCGTCGGCCTGATGCCGCACCCGGAGCACGCCGTCGAGCCGCTGATCGGAACCGGCCGCACCGACGGTCTCGGTTTCTTCACCTCGATCATCAAGAAGCTGGTCAACGCATGAGCCTGGATACGGTCAAGCACGCGGCCGGGACCCCGGACGTCGAGCAGCCCTGGAAGGAGCTCGGCCTCAAGGAGGACGAGTACGCCCGGATCCGCGAGATCCTGGGCCGCCGTCCCACCGGCGCCGAGCTCGCCATGTACTCCGTGATGTGGTCCGAGCACTGCTCGTACAAGAGCAGCAAGGTCCACCTCAAGCAGTTCGGCGAGAAGGCCCCCGCCAACGACGCGATGCTCGTCGGCATCGGCGAGAACGCCGGCGTGGTCGACGTCGGCCAGGGCTACGCGGTCACCTTCAAGGTCGAGTCGCACAACCACCCCTCGTACATCGAGCCCTACCAGGGCGCGGCGACCGGCGTCGGCGGCATCGTCCGCGACATCCTCGCCATGGGTGCCCGCCCCATCGCGGTCGTCGACCCGCTGCGCTTCGGCGCCGCGGACCACCCCGACACCAGGCGCGTCCTGCCGGGCGTCGTCGCGGGCATCGGCGGCTACGGCAACTGCCTCGGCCTGCCGAACATCGGCGGCGAGGTCGTCTTCGACGCCTGCTACCAGGGCAACCCGCTGGTCAACGCCGGCTGCATCGGCGTGATGAAGCACGAGGACATCCACCTGGCCAAGGCGTCCGGCCCCGGCAACAAGGTGATCCTCTACGGCGCCCGCACCGGTGGCGACGGCATCGGCGGCGTCTCGGTGCTGGCCTCCGAGACCTTCGACGACACGAAGCCCGCCAAGCGCCCCGCCGTCCAGGTCGGCGACCCGTTCCAGGAGAAGCTCCTCATCGAGTGCACCCTGGAGGTCTTCCAGGAGAAGCTCGTCGCGGGCATCCAGGACCTCGGCGGCGCCGGTCTCTCCTGCGCCACGTCCGAGCTGGCCTCCGCCGGTTCCGGCGGCATGCGCGTCGAGCTGGACACCGTGCCGCTGCGCGACTCCTCGCTCTCGCCCGAGGAGATCCTCATGAGCGAGTCGCAGGAGCGCATGTGCGCGATCGTCGAGCCGCAGCACGTCGACCGCTTCCTGGAGATCTGCGAGAAGTGGGACGTCATCGCCACCGTCATCGGTGAGGTGACCGAGGGCGAGCGCCTGGAGATCTTCTGGCACGGCGAGCAGATCGTGGACGTGCCGCCGCGTTCGGTGGCCCACGAGGGCCCGACGTACCACCGCCCGTACGCCCGCCCGTCCTGGCAGGACGCGCTCCAGGCGGACGACGCGGGCGAGCTGGCCCGTCCGGCGGACGGCGCCCAGCTGCGCGAGCAGGTCCTCAAGCTGGTCGCGCACCCGAACCAGGCGTCGAAGTCCTGGATCACCGACCAGTACGACCGGTTCGTGCAGGGCAACACCGTGCTCGCGATGCCCGAGGACGCCGGCATCGTCCGGATCGACGAGAAGTCGAACCTGGGCGTGGCCATGGCGACCGACGGCAACGGCCGGTACGCCAAGCTCGACCCGTACGCCGGCGCGCAGCTCGCGCTGGCGGAGGCGTACCGCAACGTCGCCGCCACCGGTGCCAAGCCGCTCGCCGTCTCGGACTGCCTGAACTTCGGCTCGCCCGAGGACCCGGGTGTCATGTGGCAGTTCGCCGAGGCCACCCGCGGTCTCGCGGACGGCTGCCTGGCGCTGGGCACGCCGGTCACCGGCGGCAACGTGTCGCTGTACAACCAGACCGGCGAGACGGCGATCCACCCGACGCCGGTCGTCGCGGTGCTCGGTGTGATCGACGACGTCTCCCGGCGCACGCCGGTCGCGTTCGCGCAGGAGGGCCAGCTCCTCTACCTGCTGGGCGAGACGCGCGAGGAGTTCGGCGGCTCGGCGTGGTCCGAGGTCGTCCACGGCCACCTGGGCGGCCTGCCGCCCCAGGTCGACCTGGAGCGCGAGAAGCTGCTCGCCGAGATCCTGATCTCGGCCTCCCGCGACGGCATGATCGACGCTGCGCACGACCTCTCCGACGGCGGTCTGATCCAGGCGGTCACGGAGTCCTGCCTGCGCGGCGGGAACGGCGCCCGACTGGTCGTGCCGGACGGTCTGGACGCGTTCACGTTCCTCTTCTCCGAGTCGGCGGGGCGCGCGATCGTCTCCGTGCCGCGCAGCGAGGAGCTCCGCTTCAACGACATGTGCGGGGCGCGCGGTCTGCCCGTCGCCCGGATCGGTGTCGTGGACGGCGACGAGATCGAGGTCCAGGGCGAGTTCGGCATCCCGCTGAGCGAGCTGCGCACCGCGCACGAGGAGACCATTCCGGGTCTGCTCGCCTGACGGCGGTCCGTTTCCGAGGGCTGCGGCCCCGCCCCGCCACCGGGGGCGGGGCCGCAGCCCTGGTCCGTACGCGGGTGCGGACGAGTCCCGTACGCGCGGGTGCGGACAGTGCGGGCAATGCAGAGATTTACCTGGGCAATAATTACTCTCGGTTTAACATTTATCCTGGTACAGTGACGGCATGACCGAGGGGATGAGCCTGCGGGAACGCAAGAAGCTTCAGACGCGCCACCGTCTGCTGGCCGCGGCCACCGAGCTCTTCGCCGAGCGCGGCTTCGACAAGGTGTCGGTCGCCGAGATCGCCGAGGCGGCCGAGGTGTCGAAGATGACGGTCTTCAACTACTTCGCGGGCAAGGAGGACCTGGTCCTCGCGCCGATGGCGGAACACACCGGCGACGTCGCGGGGGTGGTGCGGGACCGGGCCCCCGGCGAATCCGCCCTGTCCGCCGTGCGCGCGCAGTTCCTGGCCGCCATCGAGCGCCGCGATCCCTCGGTCGGCATGAGCGACGTGCCGATGGTGCTCGCCATGGGGCGGCTGATCCAGGAGACGCCGGCCCTTCTGATCCGCGCGCACGCGCTCTCCCTGCGCTCCCACGAACTGCTCGCCCACGTCCTGACCGAGGAGGGGGAGGAGCCGCCCATCGCCCGGATCGCGGCGGCCCAGCTGATCGGCACGCGCAACTCCCTCATCCACGCGAACCAACTGCGGCTGCTGGCGGGCGAAGGGGCGGACGCGATCGCCGCGGATGCCGTCGCGCTGGCGGAGCGGGGCTTCGACCTGCTCGCGCACGGTCTGGGCGCCTTCGCGACCCGCCGCTGAGACGGCCCCGCTCCGGTCGGTCGCCCCGCCCGGCCCGTCGTCACCTGCCGTCCCTCCGCCGTCGGCGCCCGGGCCCGCGGGCCGTGGTCCCTCGTACGCCGGTCGAGGGCCGTAGGCTCCCGGACATGCCGCCGTCCCAGAAACGCGCCCGCCGCTACGACCCGGCCCGGACCCGCGACGCGGTCCTGGCGCAGTACGGCCATGTCCGGGAAGCCGTCCGTACCCTGACGCCCGAGCAGCTCGCGCTGCCGACCCGGCTCGGCGACTGGACCGTGCGCGAACTCGCCGCCCATGTGGTCCTGGCGTTCTCGCAGGCCGCCCGGGAGCCGGAGCGGTCCGGACCCGCCGCCCCGAAACCCGCACCGACGCTCCTCGCCTGGCCGCTCACCACGGGCGATCACGCCGAGCGGATCGCCGCCGGTACCAGGGCGCTCGCGGCCGAGCATCCCGACCTGGACGCCCTGTTCGGCGAGGCCGCCCGGCGGTTCGAGGAACGAGTGCCACGCACGGGCGACGAACGGCTGCTGCCCACACCGGCAGGGGCGATGCGGCTGACGGATTTCCTCGTCACCCGTGCCGTCGAGCTCGTCGTGCACACCGACGACCTGAACGCGGCGACCGGCCTCGACATCCCGTACGACCGGCAGGCGCTCGCCGCCTGCACGCGGCTGCTCGCCGACGCCCTCGCGGAGAAGGCGCCGGGCGGCTCGGTCGAGGTGCGTGTCCCGCCCTTCGCCGTGGTCCAGTGCGTGCAGGGGCCCAAGCACACCCGCGGTACGCCGCCCAACGTCGTCGAGACCGATCCGCTCACCTGGATCAGGCTCGCCACCGGCCGTACGGAATGGGCGCACGCCCTCGACGAGGCGCGGGTGGCCGCGAGCGGCGAGCGGGCCGACCTCTCCGCCCTCCTGCCCCTGATGAGGTGAGGAGCCCGTTCACCGGGGCGACGGGCCCGCGCGCGCCGGCGCGCGGGGTCCGCTCCTCGCCGGGAACCGGCCCGCTGCCCCGCCCGTCACAGGGCCATGCGTACTCGACGTACAGCCTCGGTGACCCTGGTCCTCCTCGCCGTCCTGGCCGCCTGCGGCACGGAGACGGGCAGTCCCTCCGACGACCGTGACGGCCCCGGGGCGGCGGGCGAGGGCAGCGACGGCACGGGCGGCGGTGCGGCACGGACCGGCCCGCCCGTCACGGGCGTGCGCTGGAACGTGGACTCGGTGACGGTCGGGGGGAAACGGGCCGAGGTCCCGGTCGGCGCCCACTTCACGATCGACACCAAGGGCGGCGCCACGGGGAGTCTCGGCTGCAACCGGTTCCGCGGCGGCGCCACCGTGTCCGGTTCCACGATCACGTTCGACGCCATCGAGACGACCAGGATGTCGTGCCCCGCTCCTCGGGCGAAGCCGGAACAGGCACTGCTGGCGATCCTGGACGGGCGGACGACGTACCGGGTCGACGAGCGCACCCTGACCCTCGCCTCGGAGAACGACGCGTCGCTCGGTGCCACGGCCCGGGAACCCGGCGAGTGATCCACGCGACCCGGCGGACCGGGGGGGCGCCGGCCCCGGAACCGTCCGGTGCGGTGAGCGCCCGGACCCGAGGCCCCTCGGCGCGGAAAGCACCCGCCCCGAAACCCGTCGGCGCAGGATGCACCCGCCCCGGAGCACCCCGCCCCGGAACACCCCGTCCCGAAACCGGCCGCCGCGCGGGCCGACGGCCGCGAAGCGGTCCCGGACGCGCCGGGATCCGACAGGTCCGACCGCCTGGTGGTGTGAGCCTCGCCACGAAACGCGCGTTCGGCCGGATTCCGCGCCGGACCGTCGGCCCGTTCACCGAGCGCCACCATCCTGTTCCGGCGCACGCCCGGCCCGGGTGGCCGGAAATCGCCGCTATCGCCGCGCTGATCCGCGCTGCCGCCGCCCCGTGGCCGATCCGTACCCCGTCCCGCGCGCCCCTCACGAGGCCGGGAGTTCACTCCGCGTAATCGGTCGGCAGGGGCTTCGGGCCACGCCCGGAAGCGTTTCCACGGTGGCCCGCCGCGGTATCCCGAATTCGGACCAGTGGTCGACCTCGCCTACACTCGGTGGCGTGCCTCGTGGTGATGGACGACTCAGCCACGACCTGCTCCCCGGAGAGAAGGGCCCCCAGGACGCATGCGGCGTCTTCGGTGTCTGGGCTCCCGGCGAAGAGGTCGCCAAGCTCACCTATTTCGGACTGTATGCCCTGCAGCACCGTGGACAGGAGTCCGCGGGCATCGCAGTGAGCAACGGGTCCCAGATCCTGGTCTTCAAGGACATGGGACTGGTCTCGCAGGTCTTCGACGAAACATCCCTGGGATCCCTCCAGGGCCATATCGCCGTCGGCCATGCCCGCTACTCCACGACCGGAGCCTCGGTCTGGGAGAACGCGCAGCCGACGTTCCGTGCCACCGCGCACGGCTCGATCGCCCTGGGACACAACGGCAACCTGGTCAACACGGCCCAGCTCGCCGAGATGGTCGCGGGCCTTCCCCGCAAGGACGGCCGCGCCACCCAGGTCGCCGCGACCAACGACACCGACCTGGTGACCGCGCTGCTCGCCGGCCAGACCGACGACGACGGCAAGCCGCTCACCATCGAGCAGGCCGCCGCGAAGGTGCTCCCGGACGTCAAGGGCGCGTTCTCGCTCGTCTTCATGGACGAGCACACCCTCTACGCCGCCCGTGACCCGCAAGGCATCCGCCCGCTGGTCCTCGGCCGCCTGGAGCGCGGCTGGGTGGTGGCCTCCGAGACCGCCGCCCTCGACATCTGCGGCGCCAGCTTCGTCCGCGAGATCGAGCCGGGCGAACTCGTCGCCATCGACGAGAACGGACTGCGCACCTCGCGTTTCGCGGAAGCGAAGCCCAAGGGCTGCGTCTTCGAGTACGTCTACCTCGCCCGCCCCGACACCGACATCGCCGGGCGCAACGTCTACCTCTCCCGCGTGGAGATGGGCCGCAAGCTGGCCGCCGAGGCCCCGGTCGAGGCCGATCTGGTCATAGCGACCCCGGAGTCCGGCACCCCCGCCGCCATCGGCTACGCGGAGGCCAGCGGCATCCCCTTCGGCGCCGGTCTTGTGAAGAACGCCTACGTCGGCCGGACGTTCATCCAGCCGTCGCAGACCATCCGTCAGCTGGGCATCCGCCTCAAGCTGAATCCGCTCAAGGAAGTCATCAAGGGCAAGCGCCTCGTCGTCGTCGACGACTCGATCGTCCGCGGCAACACCCAGCGCGCCCTGGTCCGGATGCTCCGCGAGGCGGGCGCAGCCGAGATCCACATCCGGATCTCGTCCCCGCCGGTCAAGTGGCCCTGCTTCTTCGGCATCGACTTCGCGACCCGCGCCGAGCTGATCGCCAACGGGATGACGGTCGAGGAGATCGGCGCGTCGATGGGCGCCGACTCGCTCGCGTACATCTCCCTCGACGCGATGGTGGAGGCGACGACGATCGCCAAGCCGAACCTGTGCCGCGCCTGCTTCGACGGCGAGTACCCGATGGAGCTGCCGGACCCGGAGCTGCTCGGCAAGCAACTGCTGGAGACCGAGCTGGCGGCAGGCCCTGCGGCGACCGCCGCGTCCGACGCCCTGCGTCGTCCGTGACGGCCGGTCGTACCCCCTGGCCCACCAGCCCCGTATCTCCACACGAAAGATCCCAGGCCATGTCTGAGACAACAGGTGCTTCCTACGCGGCAGCGGGCGTCGACATCGAGGCCGGCGACCGCGCCGTCGAGCTGATGAAGGAGTGGGTGAAGAAGACCCGCCGTCCCGAGGTCGAGGGCCTCGGCGGCCTCGGCGGATTCGCCGGCCTCTTCGACGCCTCCGCCCTCAAGCGCTACGAGCGTCCGCTGCTCGCCTCCGCCACGGACGGCGTCGGCACCAAGGTCGACCTCGCCCGCAAGATGGGCGTCTACGACACCATCGGCCGCGACCTCGTCGGCATGGTCGTCGACGACCTGGTCGTCTGCGGGGCCGAGCCGCTCTTCATGACCGACTACATCTGCGTCGGCAAGGTGTACCCCGAGCGGGTCGCGGCGATCGTGAAGGGCATCGCCGAGGGCTGTGTCCTCGCGGGCTGCACCCTGGTCGGCGGCGAGACCGCCGAGCACCCCGGACTGCTGGGCCCGGACGACTTCGACGTCGCGGGCGCCGGTACGGGCGTGGTCGAGGCCGACCGCCTGCTCGGCCCGGATCGCATCCGCAAGGGTGACGTGGTGATCGCCATGGCGTCGTCCGGTCTTCACTCCAACGGGTACTCGCTCGTCCGGCACGTGTTCTTCGACCGGGCCGGCTGGGCGCTGGACCGCGAGGTCGAGGAGTTCGGCCGCAGCCTCGGCGAGGAGCTCCTGGAGCCCACCCGGATCTACTCGCTGGACTGCCTGGCCCTCACCCGCACGACCGAGGTGCACGGCTTCAGCCATGTCACCGGCGGCGGCCTGGCCAACAACCTGGCCCGGGTCGTCCCCGGCCACCTGCACGCCCGGGTGGACCGCTCCACCTGGACGCCCGGTGCGGTCTTCGATCTGGTCGGCACCCTCGGCCGGGTCGAGCGGCTGGAGCTGGAGAAGACGCTGAACATGGGCGTCGGCATGATCGCCGTCGTCCCCGCCGAATCCGTCGACGTGGCCCTGACCACACTGGCCGACCGCGGGGTCGACTCCTGGATCGCGGGCGAGATCGTCGAACGCGGTGAGCACGCCTCCGGTGCGGAGCTGGTGGGTGACTACGCAGCGTAGTGCGGGAGCGGGCCGGTGACCGGGGCGACCTGGTCACCCGGTCGGCCGTCGCACTCATGGCCACTGGGCCCCCGCAGCCGTCGAGCCGGGGTAGCACAGAACCCGGTCCGGGAGGCCCGGACCGGGTTGATGTGTCAGCGCGAGGTCAAGCGCCGCGGCGCTTTGACGCAGGACCGGACTTGTCGTCCTCGTCCTCGTCCTCGTCGTCGGTGTTGTACAGATCCGCGTACCGCGCGTACGGGTCGTCTTCCTCGTCCTCGAACGGCTCTGCGTTCGGTGGCTGACTTGAAGACGATGCGCCCAGCTCATTGGCCAGACGCGACAGGTCAGTCCCGCCGGTGCTGTACTTCAGCTGGCGGGCGACCTTTGTCTGCTTGGCCTTTGCCCGGCCGCGCCCCATGGCTCGACCCCCTCGGTGACGGGGCTCGACGGCCCCAGAGTCTTGACACGCGTTCATGTTTCAGGACGGACTCTCATCCGAGAGACCGTGCCCGTAGGGCTTTAACGGTACCTGCTTCCGTGGCCATACGGTACGCCGCCCGCATCGGGCGCCCCGGAAGAGGACCTGCGAGAAGCCCTGTCCTCGCTGGTCAACTGCGATTTTAACCTCTTCCTGGCATGCGACCCGCCGACCGGCGAGAGAAGTCTCACGCCGGCCGACGGATCGCAGGCCGCGGGACGCCGGGTCATGCCCTCGTCACGCCGCGTGCCGCCCCGTCACCCCGTGTCGGCTCCGCCGCCCCACGCCGTTCCCGGTCGTCAGGCGCGGCGCGCCTCGGCCATCCGCTGCTCGGCGATCCGGTCGGCCGCGGCGGCCGGCGGAATGCCGTCCGCCTTCGCACGTGCGAATATGGCGAGCGTGGTGTCGAAGATCTTCGACGCCTTGGCCTTGCACCGATCGAAGTCGAAGCCGTGCAGCTCGTCCGCGACCTGGATCACACCGCCCGCGTTCACCACGTAGTCGGGTGCGTACAGGATCGACCGGTCCGCGAGGTCCTTCTCCACGCCGGGGTGCGCGAGCTGGTTGTTGGCCGCGCCGCACACCACCTTGGCGGTGAGCACGGGCACGGAGTCGTCGTTCAGCGCGCCGCCGAGCGCGCACGGGGCGTAGATGTCCAGACCCTCGGTGCGGATCAGCGCCTCGGTGTCCGCGGCGACGGCCACCTCGGGGTGCTTGTCGGTGATGCGGCGCACCGATTCCTCGCGCACGTCCGTGATCACGACCTCGGCACCGTCCGACAGCAGGTGCTCGACCAGGTGGTGACCGACCTTGCCGACTCCGGCGACCGCTACTTTTCGGCCACGGAGCGTCGGGTCGCCCCAGAGATGCTGCGCGGAGGCCCGCATGCCCTGGAAAACACCGAACGCGGTGAGCACCGAGGAGTCGCCGGCACCGCCGTTCTCGGGGGAGCGGCCGGTGGTCCAGCGGCACTCGCGGGCGACGACGTCCATGTCGGAGACGTAGGTGCCGACGTCGCAGGCGGTCACGTACCGGCCGCCGAGCGAGGCCACGAACCGGCCGTAGGCCAGCAGCAGTTCCTCGGACTTGATCCGTTCGGGATCGCCGATGATCACGGCCTTGCCGCCGCCGTGGTCGAGACCGGCCATGGCGTTCTTGTAGGACATACCGCGCGACAGGTTCAGCGCGTCCGCGACGGCCTCCTCCTCGGAGGCGTACGGATAGAAGCGGGTACCGCCGAGGGCCGGGCCCAGGGCGGTGGAGTGGATGGCGATCACGGCCTTGAGGCCGCTGGCACGGTCCTGGCAGAGCACGACTTGCTCGTGGCCCCCCTGGTCCGAGTGGAACAGGGTGTGCAGCACATCGACAGGCGCGCCGGTCACATCGGTCACTGTGGTGACTCCCAAGTACGAAGCGGCGGAGGACCCTCCTGAAGGTGGGGAGGGCCGTGGACCGGCCGGCAGGCGGGTCCGACTGGGCAAGAGCGTAAGTCCTACGCGTAGGTAGATCAGGCCCGGTGCCGAGGATCACCCCCCGGAGGAGTACGGGCATGACACGATCTACGGCATGTCGGTGGTGTCCTCGGTGCTCGTCCCGTACGCGTCCTACCTCCGGGTGTACGAACCGCTCGCCGCCTTCCCGGAGCCCGAGCGGAGCCACTGGGCCCGCTACGCCGGGCGCGCCCGCATCCCCACGGCCCAGGACGAACTGCGCCGTTCGCTCGCGGACTTGGTGGCCACGCCGCCGGTCGGGGTGCCGGCGCACGAGAGCGCGGACGCGTTCGTCGCCGAGGCGGACGGCGTGGTGTGCGTCTGCCCGTGGCGGACCAGGCTGCGCGGCTGGCTGGCCCTGGGGGAGCTGGCGGACCTGTTCCCGGATCCGGTGCTGGACGCGGTGCTGCCGCCGGTGGTGCGCGGACAGGCGGTCGCGGACCACGAACGGTGGGCGGAGCGGAACCCGGACGCCAGGCCCTGGATCCTGACTTCGCTGTGGCATGTGCCGGTGCGCTGGTTCGTGCTCTTCTCCGACGAGGAGCGGGAGTACGCGGCGGCGGGCAAGGGCGGCGAGCCGCCGGTGCTGCGCTATCGGACGCCGATGGTCCAGGCCCGGCGCCGGCTGGCCAGGGCCCTGCGGACCCTGCGCGAGACCGTGGACGAGGGGCCGCTGACCGAGGGGCTCGTGGAGGTGGGGCGCTGGCTGGAGGAGTTCCATCCGCGGGCGCTGGTGGAGCTGGACTACGCGGGGCTGGTGCATGCCCTGCCGGCGGAACGGCTCGCCGCGGACCACTCGGCCGCCGACGTGGCCGAAGGGGTGGAGGCGCTGAGGGCCGGTGACACCGATCGGGCGAGCGAGGCGTACGGGAGGCTGGCGGAACGCTGGCGGGCCGTAAGAGATCGTCAATTCGCGAACTGAATGCGACCTTGCCGCGTCTGAACCTTTGTGGCGTGTGACACGTGGGGATGAAGAGGCGGGACAATACCTCAAAGGCTGGTGGGACCTACGTCCTGAACCGGGCCTTTTTCTCAAGCGTGATGGATTGCACTAACTGGGCCCTTGCGTCCTTCCCTACCCCTCGTGTCAAAATAGGACAAGGGGTCCGGGGAGGGCTCCTTCCGCCCAACTGAGGGTGGATTGCTCTGCATTGCACGCTATGGGGGGTCTGGTGACTCCTGATCGCTCTGTGACTGATCGTCACGGTGGTGTGACTGTCCGCTATGGCATGGTCCATCGGCTTCCGTCGCTGATGAACACCTGGGAGGGCAATTCCATCGGTTTGGCCGACGTGGCTGGACGGATGGTGTAGTTGTAGTGCCGAGGACAAGCCGTTCGTCCTATAACCGACTCGACCCGCGTCTGCCATTTCGGGCAACGCGGGTCAAGGTGCAGAATTTAGAAGAAAGAACCGAGATTGGTTCGGTTCTCCCGAGGAGGCCGCTCATGACCGCTCGCACCCCTGATGCCGAGCCGCTGCTGACCCCGGCTGAGGTCGCCACGATGTTCCGCGTGGACCCGAAGACGGTTACCCGCTGGGCGAAGGCGGGGAAGCTCACGTCCATCCGCACGCTCGGTGGACATCGCCGCTACCGCGAGGCAGAGGTCCGCGCACTGCTGGCGGGTATTCCGCAGCAGCGCAGCGAGGCCTGACACGCCCCCTGCCGTCGCGTCACAACCGGGTTCGGGTCCCCCAGCCCGTACAGACCCGCCTGATGGCTCCACATGACGGGTGCCCGCCCCAACGGGCGCCATACCTGGGCAACACGGGTACGTCGTTCGATCGCGCTGGACTCCGCCGGGTCCGGCGCGATCTCTTTTTGTGCTCCGCCGCCTCGGGGGAGGCCCCTTCGGGCTTCTCCTCCGGGGCGGCGTCGCGCGTTTTGCCCGTGCCGCTCCCGGGGTTCCCGGGTCTCGGAACTGCGCGGGCCCGGAGCTCTGGAGTCCCGTGAGTCCTGAGGCGCCGGCCGGTGTGCTGGTGCCAGGTCGCCCGGGGGCCAGGGGCCCGTTCCGACCTGTTGAAAACCGGGCGGCCGGTTGGCTACAGGGAGGGAATGCGGATCGGCCCGTGTGCCTCCGTACGGGATTCCGGGGCTGTTGCCGGGCTTTCCGGAGAAGTCGGGCCGGGGGGCCGGGGGTATTCGGTGACATCTCCCGGCGGCTTTCGTGCCGCGTCCGCCGCTCTCCTTCGTCGCCGCCATCAGACAGGTGCAATTGCACATATTAAATTCGGCAGTTGTAGGAAGGGCGTAAGGTCACCTCTTCACAAAACTCATTTAGTGACTCCCGTCACACCATATGAGTCGCGTCACTTCGAGCCTGCCACCTTCGGGGCGTGGATTGCCCTGCTGTTGGTCACTCGGTCGGGGGACTTTCGCCCTGGATCCAGGAATCGTCGTTCTGACGCCCCGTAAGGGCGGGGTGGAGGAATTCTGCCGACCCGCCCTCAAAGGCCGCCATGGGCCCCGTGGTGGGCTTCAGGCGGTCCTGACGGTGCGTCGGCTATTGCTGCGACCGCGGCCGGGGTTGTTGTTGTGGCCGTGACCGGTCGGCGTAGTGGCTCACGGCCGATGCGGTGGGGGCGGGAAAAAGCGGGCGACGGGGCGGTGGGGCGGATCCGTCGGCCGGGTGGTGGCCGGTGGCGACCGTGCCGGAACGCGCGAAAGCCCGGATCCGAGGGATCCGGGCTTTCGTACTGCGGTCCTGACGGGATTTGAACCCGCGGCCTCCACCTTGACAGGGTGGCGAGCACTCCAAACTGCTCCACAGGACCAGGTTTTCGCTGCTGCCTTGCGGCTGGCTGCGAAGACAGACTGTACAGCAGGTCGAAGGGTCCGGTCGACTTCACTCCTGGTGATCGCCTCGTTGCTGCTCCGGTCTTCCGGTCCGGCTCAGGGGGCCGAGGCGTCGATCGCCTTCACGATCCGCTTGTCGGAGACGGGGTAGGCCGTCCCCAGGGCGTGCGCGAAGTAGCTGACCCGGAGCTCCTCGATCATCCAGCGGATGTCCAGGACCTCCTGCGGAACGGGCCTGCCCTGCGGGAGCTGTTCGAGCAGCCAGGCGTACTCGTCCTGCATCTCGTGGACCTTCTCCATGCGCGTGGTGTCGCGCTGGACGGCCGTCGGCATCTGCTGGAGCCGGCGGTCGGCGGCGACCAGGTAACGCATCAGGTCGGGCAGCCTGCGCAGCCCGGTCGCGGTGACGAAGCCCGCGGGCACGAGCTCCGCGAGCTGCTTGCGCACGTCGGCGACATTGGCGGCGAGGACCAGGCTGTTCGTGGCCTTCAGCCGCCGTTCGCACGCCTGCCAGGCGGCCAGCACCTGCTGCACCTGCTTGACCGTGTGCTCGGTCAGCGCGACGAGGTCGGTGCGCACCTTGTCGTACAGCTTGCGGTACGACTCCTCGTCCCAGGCGGGGCCGCCGTGCGCGCCGATCAGCCGGTCGGCGGCGGCCGTCGCGCAGTCCTCGAACAGGGCCTGCACGGAACCGTGCGGATTGGCGGACAGCGCCAGCTTCTGCTGGTTCGAGAGCCTGTCCGAGGCGAACTTCGCCGGGTTCACCGGCACGTTCAGCATGATCAGCCTGCGGGTGCCGAGCCACATCGCGCGCTGCTGCTCGGCCTCGGTGTCGAAGAGACGCACGGCCACGGTCCCGCCCTGGTCCACCAGGGCCGGGTACGCCTTGACCGGCTGGCCGGCCCTCCGGGTCTCGAAGACCCGGTTCAGCGTGCCGATCGTCCAGTCCGTGAGGCCCGAACGCTCGACGGACTCGCCCGAGGGGCCCGCGGTGGCCGCCGCGGCCTTGGAGAGCGCCTGACGGGCCTTGGGGCGCAGCCGGAGCCTCAGCGCCTCCAGGTCCTTGTCCTCGGCCACCTTGCGGCGCCGCTCGTCGACGATCCGGAACGTGATCTTCAGGTGGTCCGGGACGCGGCTCAGGTCGAAGTCGTCCGCCGTGACCGGGACGCCGACCATCAGCTGGAGCTCGCGCGCGAGCGTGACCGTCAGCGGCTCCTGCTGTGACATCGGGCTGCCGGAGGCGGACGGAACGGCCCGGTCCAGGAACTTCTCCGCGTAGTTCGGCGCGGGGACGTAGTGCCGGCGTATCGGCTTGGGCAGCGAGCGGATCAGCTCCGTGACCACTTCCTCACGCAGGCCCGGGATCTGCCAGTCGAAGCCCTCGGCGGTGACCTGGTTGAGCACCTGGAGCGGGATGTGGACGGTCACGCCGTCGGCGTCGGCACCGGGCTCGAACTGGTACGTCACCCGGAACTTGAGCTTCCCCTGCCGCCAGGAGTCCGGGTAGTCGTCCTTGGTGACGGCCCCGGCCTTCTCGTTGATGAGCATCGAGCGCTCGAAGTCCAGCGCGTCCGGCTCGTCGCGGCGCTTGTGCTTCCACCAGGAGTCGAAGTGCGCCCCGGAGACCACGTGCTCGGGGATGCGCTGGTCGTAGAAGTCGAAGAGCGTCTCGTCGTCCACGAGGATGTCGCGGCGGCGGGCGCGGTGCTCCAGCTCCTCGACCTCGCCGAGCAGCTTGCGGTTGTCGTGGAAGAACTGGTGGTGCGTCCGCCAGTCGCCCTCGACCAGGGCGTGGCGGATGAAGAGATCGCGGGAGGTCTCGGCGTCGATCCGGCCGAAATTGATCTTGCGCTGCGCGACGATCGGCACTCCGTACAGCGTGACGCGTTCGTACGCCATCACCGCCGCCTGGTCCTTCTCCCAGTGCGGCTCGCTGTAGGTGTGCTTCAGCAGGTGCTGGGCCAGCGGTTCGATCCATTCCGGCTCGACCTTGGCGTTGACCCGCGCCCACAGCCGGGACGTCTCGACCAGCTCGGCCGACATCACGAACCGCGGCTGCTTCTTGAAGAGCGCCGAGCCGGGGAAGACCGCGAACTTGGCGTTGCGGGCGCCCAGGTACTCGTTCTTCTCCGTGTCCTTGAGCCCGATGTGCGAGAGCAGCCCGGCCAGCAGCGAGACGTGCACCGACTGCTCGGGTGCGTCCTCCGTGTTGGGCTGGACGCCCATCTGCTTCACGACCGTGCGCAGCTGCGCGTAGATGTCCTGCCATTCGCGAATGCGCAGGAAGTTCAGGTACTCCTGCTTGCACATCCGGCGGAAGCTGGACGAGCCGCGCTCCTTCTGCTGCTCGCGGATGTACCGCCACAGGTTCAGGAACGCGAGGAAGTCGGAGGTCTCGTCCTTGAAACGGGCGTGCTGCTGATCGGCCTGCGTCTGCTTCTCCGCGGGCCGCTCGCGCGGGTCCTGGATGGAGAGCGCGGCGGCGATCACCATGACCTCGCGGACGCAGCCGTTGCGCTCGGCCTCGATGACCATGCGCGCCAGACGGGGGTCGACCGGCAGCTGCGAGAGCTTGCGGCCCAGCGGGGTGAGCCGCTGCCCCTTCTTCCCCTCGGGCCGCCCCTCCCGCTCGCCCGCGCGGGCCTCCCGGGCCGGCTTCTCGCCCTGCTCCAGCGCGCCGAGCTCCTGGAGGAGCTGGATGCCGTCGCGGATGTTGCGGTGGTCCGGCGGGTCGATGAAGGGGAACCGCTCGATGTCGCCGAGACCGGCCGCGGTCATCTGGAGGATGACGGAGGCGAGGTTCGTGCGCAGGATCTCGGGATCGGTGAACTCCGGGCGGGTGAGGAAGTCGTCCTCGGAGTACAGGCGGATGCAGATGCCGTCCGACGTACGGCCGCAGCGGCCCTTGCGCTGGTTGGCGCTGGCCTGCGAGATCCGCTCGATCGGGAGGCGCTGGACCTTGGTGCGGTGGCTGTAGCGGGAGATCCGGGCGGTGCCCGGGTCGATCACGTACTTGATGCCGGGGACGGTCAGCGAGGTCTCGGCGACGTTCGTCGCCAGCACGATCCGCCGGCCGGTGTGGCGCTGGAAGACGCGGTGCTGCTCGGCGTGCGAGAGGCGGGCGTAGAGCGGCAGCACCTCGGTGTGGCGGAGGTTCCGCTTGTTCAGGGCGTCCGCGGTGTCGCGGATCTCGCGCTCGCCGGAGAGGAAGACCAGGATGTCGCCGGGGCCCTCGGACTGGAGCTCGTCGACGGCGTCGCAGATCGCGGTGATCTGGTCCCGGTCGGCGTCGGCAGAGTCTTCGGTGGCTTCCTCCAGCAGCGGGCGGTAGCGCACCTCGACGGGGTACGTACGCCCGCTGACCTCGATGACCGGAGCCTCGCCGAAGTGGCGCGCGAACCGCTCGGGGTCGATCGTCGCCGAGGTGATGACGACCTTCAGGTCCGGACGCCTGGGCAGCAGCCTGGCCAGGTAGCCGAGCAGGAAGTCGATGTTCAGCGAGCGCTCGTGGGCCTCGTCGATGATGATCGTGTCGTACGCGCGCAGCTCGCGGTCCGTCTGGATCTCGGCGAGCAGGATGCCGTCCGTCATCAGCTTGACGAACGTCGCGTCGGGGTTCACCTGGTCGGTGAAACGGACCTTCCAGCCGACCGCCTCGCCCAGCGGGGTCCGCAGTTCGTCGGCGACGCGCTCGGCGACCGTGCGGGCCGCGATCCGGCGCGGCTGCGTGTGCCCGATCATGCCCCGGACGCCGCGTCCCAGCTCCATGCAGATCTTCGGGATCTGCGTGGTCTTGCCGGAGCCCGTCTCACCGGCGACGATCACGACCTGGTGATCGCGTATCGCCTCCAGGATCTCGTCCTTCTTCTGGCTGACCGGGAGCTGTTCCGGGTACGAGACGGCGGGGACCCGCCCGGCGCGCAGCACGAGCCGTTCGGCCGCTCTTCCGGCCTCGGTGGCGATCTCGTCCAGCACCGCCTGCCGGGCCTCGGGCTTGCGGATGCGGCGCGCCCCTTCGAGACGGCGGCCGAGCCGGTGGGCGTCGCGGAGCGAGAGCTCTTCGAGCCGGGACTGGAGATCGGCGAAGGAAGTAGACATACGGACCCCAGGATCTCATTCGGGCCCGAGGAACGGCGAACGTATTTCGTGCGGTCCGGGTCACGGTGTCGGCATCGGTACCGGCGTGGCGCGGCGGCGCGCGAGCCGGAGCAGGCCGGCGGCGCGCGAGCCGGGCGCGGGTGGCGGCGTGCGAGCCGGGCGCGGGTGGCGGCGTGCGAGCCGGGCGGCGGGGGCGCGAGCGGACGGTCCGGCGGAGCGGGAGCGGTATGGCCCGGCGGCGCGGGAGCCGTACGGCACGGCACGGGGGCGTGGGACCGCAGCACGTACCATTTCGGCAGCTGATCACCTGTTGTCGCGCGTCGTTCCCCGTCGCCCCCGTCGCCCCCGTCGCCCCGTCCGGAAAGGCCGGTCGCCGTGTCCGTGTCCGTGTCCCGTGCGCAGTGGTGCTGCCTGACGGCGGTGCTCGCGGTCGTACTGGCGCTGTTCTGCGGCCAGGGAAGGACTGCCGCGGGCGACGGCCGCCCGGTCGCGTGGGCGGCCGTGGGCGCGGAGACCGTCGCGGACGCAGGGGCTTCCGCGGACGCGAGGGCTTCCTCGGACGCCGAGGCGGTGGACACGCCCACGACTGCCACTGTCACCCCGACTGCCACTGACACTGACGTGGTCGTGGCCCCGGATTCGGATTCGCATCCCGATCCTGTCCCCGGATGCGGCAAGAGCAGGAACGCGGACGACGCGCCCGCCGTGCCGGGGCGGGCCCGCGCCGGGGCCGACCAGGCGCCCGGCCTCGCCGAATGGGGCCTGCCCGCCGCCACCGGCCCGGAGCCGGTCGGTCCGCGCATCCGGATACGACCGAGAGGCCCGGCGGCCGCCGGGCCCACCCCCGTGGAGCTCTCCGTACTGAGGGTGTAGACGGCAGCCCCGCTCGCCGTCCTCGTTCTCCTTCCACGCCACCCATACGGAGTTCTGCATGTCCACGTCCAATTCGAATTCCAAGCCCACGCCCGGGTCCAAGTCCGCCCCCCGGCCCGGGGCCAAGTCGTCACGCACGCCGTCGTCCAGGAAGCCGCTGCTCTACGGGGCCGCGGTCGTGATCGCCGCCGCGGCACTCGGCTTCGTCTCCTACCGGGCCACCGCCCCCGACCACTCCAAGTCCTCCTCGTCGGTCGCCGACGTCACCACGGACCCGGACGCCGAGGTCTACTCGGAGCTGGAGAAGCTCGCCCGGCGCGACGCCGACGACCGGCTCGCGCTGGGCCGGGTGGACGCGCCCGTCGTCCTCATCGAGTACGCCGACTTCAAGTGCAGCTACTGCGGGAAGTTCGCCCGCGAAACCGAACCCGCCCTGGTGAAGAAGTACGTCGAGAACGGCACCCTGCGCATCGAGTGGCGCAACTTCCCGATCTTCGGCGCCGGGTCCGAGGCCGCCGCCCGCGCCGCCTGGGCCGCCGGGCAGCAGGGCCGCTTCTGGGAGTTCCACCGCGCCGCGTACGCCGAGGGGGCGATGGAGAAGGGGTTCGGCAAGGCCCGGCTGAAGGCCCTCGCCCAGCAGGCGGGAGTCGCCGACCTCGAACGGTTCGCGCGCGACGCGGACAGCCCGGCCGCTTCCGCGGCGGTGAGCAAGGACCAGGAACAGGGCTACCGGATCGGCGCGGCCTCCACCCCGTCGTTCCTGGTCAACGGCCGCCCGATCGCCGGGGCCCAGCCGATGGAGACCTTCGTCCAGGTCATCGAGGCGGCGGCCGAGAAGGCCCGCGCCTCCGCGCCCCGGCCCCAGAGCACCGGCACCGACGACACCGGAAGCGGCACGGAATGACGGCCGACATCGGCTACTTCGCGGCCTTTCTCGGCGGGCTGCTCGCCCTGGTCAGTCCGTGCAGCGCTCTGCTGCTGCCGGCCTTCTTCGCGTACTCCATCGACTCCGCCTCGCGGCTGCTGGCCCGCACCGGCATCTTCTACGCCGGTCTGGCCACCACCCTGGTCCCGCTCGGTGCCGCCGGCTCGTACGCCGGACGGCTCTTCTACAGCCACCGCGACGCGCTCGTCCTCGGCGCCGGATGGCTGATCATCGCGCTCGGCGTCGCGCAGATCGTCGGCCTGGGCTTCGCCTCGCGCCGGATCGCCGCGCTCAGCGGCCGGATCCGTCCGACCACCGCCGTCTCGGTGTACGCGCTGGGCGCCGTATACGGACTGGCCGGTTTCTGCGCGGGACCGATCCTCGGCAGCGTCCTCACCGTGGCGGCGGTCAGCGGCAGCCCGGTCTACGGCGGGCTGCTGCTCGCCGTCTACGCCCTCGGCATGGCGGTCCCGCTCTTCCTGCTCGCCCTGCTCTGGGAGCGGTTCGATCTGGGCCGCCGGGCCTGGCTGCGTGGCCGCGCCTTCCGGCTCGGCCGTTTCGAACTGCACACCACGACGCTGCTGTCCGGGCTCTTCTTCATCGGTCTCGGCGTGCTGTTCCTGGTGTACGACGGAACGACCGCGCTGCCCGGGCTGCTGGGCGTGGACCAGTCGTTCGCCGTCGAGCAGTGGGCCCAGCGCGTCGGGGAACGGGTGTCGGACGGGTCGGTCCTGGTGGCCGTGGTCGTGGTGGTGCTGCTGTTCCTGGCGGTACGGGCCTGGCGCGGCCGACGTACGGCCGACGAGAAGGGACCGGCCGACGAGACCGGACGGGGAGGCGAGACCGGACCGGGCGGCATGAACGCGGCCGACCACGAAGAGGCGTGACACAGCGAAGGCCCCGTCCATCGGACGGGGCCTTCGGGAGGTGGCTGGGGCCGGGATCGAACCGGCGACCTATCGCTTTTCAGGCGATCGCTCGTACCAACTGAGCTACCCAGCCACGCAGCTCACAGGAGCTGCAGCGGTCCTGACGGGATTTGAACCCGCGGCCTCCACCTTGACAGGGTGGCGAGCACTCCAAACTGCTCCACAGGACCAAGCTGTTGTGCGACTAAGTGTCGCACAAGGTTGTGCGTGCCCCCAACGGGATTCGAACCCGTGCTACCGCCTTGAAAGGGCGGCGTCCTGGGCCACTAGACGATGAGGGCCTAACTACCGGCACTGCTGCTTCGCCCCAAGGGGTTCCACTTCTTCTTCGATCTTCGGTAGATGATCTCCGGGATCTCAGAACGGTCAAGCCCTGACCGGCGCCCTTGGGCACGACGCAGACTGTACTACGGCGTTTCGGCGTCGGCCAAACCGAATGGGTGTGGCAGCGGTCCGGCGGCGGACGGCCGCTGACCTCGCCCGTCGTCCGCCGCCGTCGCCCGCCGCCGCGTGCCGCCGCGTGCCGTCGCCGCGTGCCGTCGTCCGTCCGGGGCGCGGTGGGCGGCCGTACGGGAGAACCGGGAGAATGGCGGAGTGCTGGAGATGACGCGCGAGGAGTTCGAGGAACTGGTCGCCGAGGCCCTGGACCGGATCCCGCCGGAGCTGACGCGGCTGATGGACAACGTCGCGGTGTTCGTCGAGGACGAACCGGACCCGGCCGATCCGGAACTGCTCGGACTGTACGAGGGCACGCCGCTCACCGAGCGCGGCGAGTGGTACGCGGGAGTGCTGCCGGACCGGATCACGATCTATCGCGGGCCGACGCTGCGGATGTGCGAGTCGCGCGAGGACGTGGTCGCGGAGACCGAGATCACGGTCGTCCACGAGATCGCTCATCACTTCGGCATCGACGACGAGAGGCTGCACGCGCTCGGTTACGGGTGAGCACGCGTCCGCCGGGAGAGTCTCCGCCGGGAGAGTGTCCGCCGGGAGAGTGTCCGCCGGGCGCGCCGAGGCGCACCGCGTCGCGTATGCGGGCGTATGCGCGGTGTCGCGGTGTGCACGGACGAGCGCGCGGGTGCGCGTCGAGGTGGGCCGGGGGTGCGTTGCGTGCGGTGGGTGCGCGTTGCGAGTGGTCGCGGTGCGGCGGGCAGGCGGTGAGTCCGCGCGCGGGGCGCCGGTGAAACACGCGTGCGGTGCGGGTGACGTGCGGGAGGCGCGTGGGCGGGGTGAGAGAGGCGTGTCCCCGGCGGGGCAAAGGGAGTTGGGCACGTTGGGCGCGGGGCCGGGGCTCCGCCCGTGCCGCTCCGCCCGTGCCTCCTTCTCCCTTCCTTCCCCTTCCTCCTCGTCCTTCTTCCCTCCCCGTCCCGCTTCTTCTTCCGTGTTTCCTCCTTCTTGCCTCTTCCCGCACCTCCGGAGGTACCGCCCGTGCGTCAGTTGTCCTCTTCCGCCCGCTGGGCGGCCGTCATCGCGGTGGCGGTCGCCACGTCCACCGGCTGCATGAGCATCGGCGACGACGGGGGCAAGCCGTCGTCGAAGCCCTCGTCCGATTCGAAGGGGAGTGCGGCCGAGCCGGACGGCGACACGGTGTCCGGCACGGGTGGCTCCCGCGCCGGGGGCGGGCGCGCCGAGGCGCACTCCGAGCGGGAGGCGGCCGAGTCCGCGCGGCCGAGCGGTTCCGCCGCTCCTTCGGGTTCGCCGGGCGCCCGGCCAAGTGCGGAGCGGAGCGAGGAGGCGGGCGTACCGGCCGAGCCGGGCGCTCCGGCGCCGGGGCGGGGCGGTGGACAGCCGGAGCCCGAGCCCTCGCAGCCGGGCTCCGAGGTGCCGCAGCGGCCCGAGCCCATGCCGTCGCCGTCCGAGCCCCCCGCCCCCGAGCCGCCTGCCTCGCCCCGACCGGAGCCCTCGGAGCCGGCGCCGCAGCCGTCCGCCTCCTCGGCGGTCGAGCTCCGCGCCTACGCGATGAGCCTGCCGAGCGAGGCGGCGGAGCTGCGGACGCCGGAGGCTGCGGCCCAGGAGGAACCGGCGTAGCCGGGGCGTTCCGGCGGGACGGACGTCCCGGAGAAGCCGGCGTTCCGGTGGAGTGAGCGGCCGGGAGCGAGGAGGCGCGGTGGGGGCGGCTAGTGCCGCGGCAGGCAACGTTTGCCCGTCAAGGAGCGGCGTGGGGTGCGTGCTCTCGGTGTGCCGGCCGGAAGTCCTTGTACTGGACGTACTTGGGCTTTCGGCTGGTGCAGCGAGAGTGCGTGCCCGACGTCGCGACGGGGCAAACGTTGCCTGATGCGGCACTAGTGCTGTGACCGGGAAGGTTTGCCGGGTGGCTCGCGACGCCCGGCACGGCACCTCGCGGCGTTGTCGCATCACCCGCGTACGTCCAGTACGCGGACGATGCTCCGCCTTGCGACGCACCACACCCGACGCCGCCGCGAGCCACCCGGCAAACCTTCCCGGTCACAGCAGCTAGAGGGCGGTTTGCGTGATGTGGGGGTGAGTGCGTATGGTGGTAGATCGTTTGATCCCATTGCCCGGCGCCGAAACAGAAGCGCGCCGTGTGGCGCGTACTCTCCCTTGCCGTGGCTGGACCGCATTGAGGCGGTCGAAATTGCGAATCACGGAGTTACGGGCGCGTGCCGAGACTCCGGAAGGTTTCGCATTTCGCATGTCAATTTCCAGTTCTGACCGCGCCGTCATGCCCGAGAGCGTCGAGAACATCCAGGACGTCGAGAACGTCGGTGACGAGGAGTTCGTCGGTGCCGGCGAGTCCGTCGAGGAAGCCGCCGACTCCCGCGCGCAGCGGGCCGACGACGACTCCGCCGACGAGGCCGGGCCGACCGTCACCTTCGCCGACCTGGGCCTGCCCGAGGGCATCGTCCGCAAGCTCGCGCAGAACGGCGTGACCACGCCCTTCCCGATCCAGGCCGCGACCATCCCGGACGCCCTGGCCGGCAAGGACATCCTGGGCCGCGGCCGTACCGGTTCCGGCAAGACCCTCTCCTTCGGCCTGCCGACGCTGGCCGCGCTGGCCGACGGCCACACGGAGAAGAAGAAGCCCCGCGCGGTCATCCTCACCCCGACCCGTGAGCTCGCGATGCAGGTCGCGGACGCGCTCCAGCCGTACGGCGATGTGCTCGGCCTGCGGATGAAGGTCGTCTGCGGCGGTACGTCGATGGGCAACCAGATCTACGCCCTGGAGCGCGGCGTCGACATCCTCGTCGCCACCCCGGGCCGACTGCGCGACATCATCAACCGGGGTGCCTGCTCCCTGGAGAACGTCCAGGTCGCCGTCCTCGACGAGGCCGACCAGATGTCCGACCTGGGCTTCCTGCCCGAGGTCACCGAGCTGCTCGACCAGATCCCGGCCGGCGGTCAGCGCATGCTCTTCTCCGCGACGATGGAGAACGAGATCGGCACCCTGGTCAAGCGCTACCTGGACAACCCGGTGAGCCACGAGGTCGACAGCGCCCAGGGCAACGTCACGACCATGACGCACCACGTCCTCGTCGTGAAGCCGAAGGACAAGGCGCCGGTCACCTCCGCCATCGCCGCCCGCAAGGGCCGCACCATCATCTTTGTCCGCACCCAGCTGGGCGCCGACCGCATCGCCGAGCAGCTCGTCGCGGCGGGCGTCAAGGCGGACGCCCTCCACGGCGGCATGACGCAGGGCGCCCGTACCCGCGTGCTCGCCGACTTCAAGGACGGTTACGTCAACGCGCTCGTCGCGACCGACGTCGCCGCCCGCGGCATCCACGTCGACGGCATCGACCTGGTGCTGAACGTGGACCCGGCCGGTGACCACAAGGACTACCTGCACCGTTCGGGCCGTACGGCCCGGGCCGGCAAGTCCGGTGTCGTCGTCTCGCTGGCGCTGCCGCACCAGCGCCGCCAGATCTTCCGGCTCATGGAGGACGCGGGCGTCGAGGCCTCGCGCCACATCGTGGGCGGCGCGGGCGCCTTCGACCCGGAGGTCGCCGAGATCACCGGTGCCCGTTCGCTGACCGAGGTCCAGGCCGACTCCGCGACCAACGCCGCCAAGCAGGCCGAGCGCGAAGTCGTCGAGCTGACCAGGCAGCTGGAGCGCGTCCAGCGCCGCGCCGGCGAGCTGCGCGAGGAGGCGGACCGCCTGGTGGCGCGGGCCGCGCGCGAGCGGGGCGAGGACCCCGAGGCCGCGATCGCCGAGGCCGCCGCGGAGGCCGAGGCCGCGGTGGAGGCCGCCGTCTCCGTACCGGAGCAGCCCACGGCACGGGACGACCGTCGCGACGAGCGCGGCAACTTCGAGCGCCGCGACAACCGGGGCGGCGACCGCGGCGGGTACCGCGACCGGCGTGACGACCGTGGCGGTGACCGTGGTTTCCAGCGTCGTGACGACCGTTCGTCGGGTGGCTTCCGCCGTGACAACGACCGTCCGTCCTTCGGCCGCGACCGTCGCGACGACCGGCGTGACGACCGTGGCGGTGACCGTGGTTTCCAGCGTCGTGACGACCGTTCGTCGGGCGGTTTCCGCCGTGACAACGACCGTCCGTCCTTCAGCCGCGACCGTCGCGACGACCGCCCGTCGGGCGGCTACCGTTCCCACGACCGCCGCGATGACCGCGGTGGCCGCTCGTTCGAGCGTCGTGACAACGACCGTCCTTCTTTCGACCGCCGCGACAACGACCGCCCGTCGTTCGGCCGGGACCGTCGCGACGACCGCCCCTCCGGCGGCTTCCGCTCGGGCGGCAGCGACCGCCCGTTCAACCGCGACCGTCGCGACGACCGTCCCTCGGGCGGCCTCCGGTCCGGCGGCGACCGTCCGTACGGCCGACGTGACGACCACCGCGGCGCCGGTTCCTTCGGCCGCCGCGACGACAAGCCGCGCTGGAAGCGCAACGGCTGAACGCGCTGAACGATGAGGCGGACCGCTGAAGGTCCGCCGCGTCGACCGGAGTTCTCCGGAAGGCGGGTCCGCTCTTCACGAGCGGGCCCGCCCTTCTTTTCGCTCTCCCCAGCGCAACCGTTGTGAGGATCCGGCGACTTGGCTTCTGCACGCAGTTGTCCGCGACGGTCCGCCGGGCGCGGGAGCGCCGCCCTGGCCGCACTCGTCGTGGCCGCGGTCGCCCTCGGCACGACGCCGGCGGCCAGGGCCGCGGAGGCGCCGGCCCTCGTGCCGACGGACGGGGGCTGGGGCATCGATTTCGCGGGCGACACGCTGAACACGGTGGAACGCACCGCGAGCAGTGAACGGTCCGCCTACGCCTGGCAGGGCGCCCCGGACGGCTCCACCGCACGGTGCGGACCCTGACGGGCAGCCCGGTCGGACCCGGCGCCGAGGTCGAGGGCGGTCGGGACGGCAGGACGGACAAGGGCCGCTAACCGTTCAACGAGCTCCACACCTGGACGCTGACCGCCAGGGCCACCGATGGCGGCGGCACGTACACCACCAGCGGGTAGATCCCGGTCGACGGTGGCCGCCAGGGCCGCCACGACCAGGGCGGCCACGACCTCGGCGAGCTGGTCACGCTCAACTCCTCGGGCGCCCTCACCCTCCACTCCACCGACGGCAGGGGCACCTTCGGCTCGCGCGCGGAGATCGCCACGGGCCGGCAGGGGCACAAGGGCGTCTTCTGACCCGCCCCCTTCCCGCCCCGGTCCCACCCCCTCGATCCCGCCACGACAGGGTCGATCCCGCCACGACGGGGCCCGGCTGCCGATACCCGATCGGCGGCCGGGCCGCGGCGGGCTATGCTCAGGGGTGGTTCGGCGAGGGCCGTTAGCTCAATTGGCAGAGCAGCGGACTTTTAATCCGTTGGTTGTGGGTTCGAGTCCCACACGGCCTACGCTCTCAGCCCCGGTTCGGAGTGCATCCGGTCGGGGCTGAATCCGTTTCCGGACCTCCCGCCCACCGGGCCTCGCGGTCCGCGAGCCTCCTCCCAGGTTCTCCGGACTTCCCGGCTTCAGAACTCCGTGCCGGCCCGGTTCGGGGTGGGCGCCTCGGTTCAGACCAGGAGTTTCGTCTTCGCCCGCTGGTACTCCTCGTCCGTGAGGGCGTCCCGGTCCCTCAGTTCGGCGAGTTTCGCCAGGTCCTCGACGTGGCTGCCCTGCTTCGGCTCGCCCCCGGCGGCTTCGCGTACGTATGCCTTGAAGGCGGCCTCGCGTTCCCGCACCGCCTTGATGTCCCGTCCGCCCATGGACCTGCCGCGCACGATCACGTACAGCAGCACGCCGATGTACGGCAGCACCAGCGCCACGACCAGCCAGCCCGCCTTGCCCCAGCCGCTCAGGTCGTCGCTGCGGAAGATGTCCGTGACGACCTTGAACAGCAGGAAGAGCCACATGATCCAGAGGAAGAACCACAGCATGGTCCAGAAGAGATTGAGCAAGGGGTAGTTGTCCACGGTCGCTCCCGGTCGCCGCTTGCCCGTCACATCGGTCTATTGACGGGCAAATCAGTCATATCATCGCCTCATCGATCCCGCCCGTCGTCTCCGGGTGGTCACGAGCACGCCGGACATGGCGTAGAGTTGTGTTCACCGACGCGGGGTGGAGCAGCTCGGTAGCTCGCTGGGCTCATAACCCAGAGGTCGCAGGTTCAAATCCTGTCCCCGCTACTGAAGACCCGGGCCCGGCGCGTGCAGCGTGCCGGGCCCGGGGTTTTTTCGTGGCGTCGCTGGATGGCGCGAGGCGCGTGGGTGGTGTGTGAGGTGTGCCATGCCCGTACCTCTGGCGGGCGATGCGGAGTCGCCGCGCGGCTGAGCTCCGGTGAGCCTGGGGGGCGGGCGCGGTACCGTCCGCAGCCGCGCGTGTACCGGGCAGGAGACCACAGGTGTGGAAGCGGCTGAAGCGGCGCGGCGGACATGCCGGGGGCGGGCACGCCGGAGGGGCTGCCGGCGGCGCCGGTGCCCGTCGGTTCGTGCGCATGCTGCCGACCCTGATGATCATCGGCGGGCTGCTGTTCGATCTGTTCACCCCGCCGGTCTTCACGGCCATTCCGTTGTTCGTGGCGGCGCCGCTGATCGCCGCGCCGTTCTTCTCGTTGTCCAGCACCGTGCGCACCGGCATCGCCTCGATGCTGGCCGTCGCCGCGCTCCGGCTGTCCACCGACTCACTGCCGGTGGCCGTGCCGCTGATCGAGCTGCTCACGCTGGCGACCGTCACGGTGCTCGCGGTGGTGATCAACCGGGTCGTGCGGCGGAGCAACGAGCAGCTGGCCTCCGCGCGGGTCATCGCGGAGCGGGCCATGCGGGCGGTGCTGCCGAAGCCGTTCGACCGGATCGGTGGGCTCCATGTGGCGGCGCGGTACGAGGCGGCGCAGGCCGACGAGTTCGTCGGCGGTGACCTGTTCGCGGTGACGGACACCCCGTACGGGGTGCGGCTGGTGGTCGGTGACGTGCGAGGGAAGGGGCTCGACGCCGTGGAGACGGTCGCCGTGGTCATCGGGGCGTTCCGGGAGGCGGCCGAACAGGAGCGCTCGCTGGAGGGCGTGGCGCGTCGGCTGGAGCGGGCGCTGGTGCGGGAGAGGAGAGCGCGCCGGGGCGGGCCCGACGTCGTCGAGGGCTTCACCACCGCCGTGCTGGCCGAGATCCCGGCCGGCCTGTCCCGGGTCCGGATCGTCAACCGTGGCCACCCCGAGCCGATCCTGCTGTACCCGGACGGGGCGCTGGACGTGCTGGCGCCCTCGATGCCCGCGCTGCCGCTCGGGATGGACCTGGGCGCGTGGCCCGACCGGACGGACGAGTGGGATCTGCGGCCGGGGGCGACACTGCTCCTCTACACCGACGGCCTCTCCGAGGCGCGGAACGCCGAGGGGGACTTCTACGATCCGGCGGCCCGGCTGCGCGGGCGGATCTTTCCCGGGCCGGAGGAACTGCTGTCCGCGCTGACCGACGACGTACGGCTGCACACGGGGGGCGAGTCGACCGACGACATGGCCCTGCTCGCGGTCGTGCGCCCGGCGGAGGGGCAGCCGGAGCGGCGCAGGACCGTCCGGATCGTGGGGCCGGAACCGGCATGACGGACGGTCCGGGGCGTCTGGGCGTGTACAAGGGCGCCGGGGGGTGGCCTGGCGTGTGCAAGAGGGCCGGGGGTTCGGTCGGCCGGGTGCGCCCGTGAGACCGCGGACGTTCGTCCGGGCCGCCGGGCGCGCCTGAGCGGACCGGGGTGCCACCGTACGTAATCGAAAGGCGCCGCTCCGCATAACATTTGACGCAACATCAGTCGCGGGGTATTGACTGAGGCCCGATCAAGTCGTCTGAATACGCCCCGAGATGTCCACTAAAGTCCAGGCCAAAGACGTGAACGATCAGTGGGAACGGCTTGGAATCAGGGCCCGGTGTCTATTAACGTTCGATAACGCAGCGCGGTCGTCCCAGCCGTCGCCAGAGGCGGCACCGTGCGCGAGCGCCGAATCCCGAAAGGGAACCGGGGAACCACCACCCTGGGGTGAATCGGACATCCGGGTCTCGTGAGAGATGCGGTGTCCGTAGGAGACCTTCCTGCTCCGAACCCGTCAGCTAACCCGGTAGGCGAGAAGGAAGGAAAGGAGTGCGCCCCCGTGGCGTCCAACAAGCCTGCCCCCGAGGCCCCCGCCCGGCTCGATTCCGCGTACGGTTCCGAGTTCGGCACCGACTTCGGCCCCGGTTATGGCGCGGGCCCCGGCTACGGATCCGACTACGGAACGGCCGGGATGACCACGGTGCCCGGCACCGCGGATCGCATGGACCACGGAATCGGACCGGACATGGCCGCCACCGCGACCCTGCCCGGCGCCGGCCTCGGTGTCGACGGCGAGCGCGGCTGGGACGAGTGGAACCCCACCGAGGAGACCGTCCGCCCCGTACGCGGCAGGCACCGGGTCGCCAAGCAGCGCAACGGACTCGCCCGCAGTTCCGCGGTGCTCGGGGTCGGCGTCATCGCGGCGGTCGGCGCGGGCGGCATGGCCTCCGCGCAGGGCAAGCCGCCGGTGTCCATCTCCCTTCCCGACTCCATCGCGGACAACCTGCCCGACGCCAAGTCCCTTCCCGGCGTGGGCGCCCTCCTCTCCGACAAGTCCGAGGACGACGGGGCCGCGCCCGTCACCGCCCCGCTCACCACCGCAGGCATCACCACCGCCGAGGCCGAGCAGGGCACGACCGACGCGGGCGAGGCGCTGCGCGCCCGCATCCTCCAGCAGGCCGAGCAGCAGCAGGCCGCCGCCGACGCGGAGGCCAGGGAGGCCCAGGAGAAGGCCGCGGCGGAGAAGGCCGCGGCCGAGGCCAAGAAGCAGCAGGACGCCGCCGAGGCCAAGGCCGCCGCCGAGAAGAAGAAGGCGGAGGAGGAGGCGAAGAAGAAGGCCGAGGCCCTGCGGCTCGCCAAGCTCGCCGCCAGCTACGCCGTCCCGACCACCTCGTACACGATCACCTCGACGTACGGCCAGGCCGGCACGATGTGGTCCTCCGGTCACCACACCGGCCTCGACTTCGCGGCGCCGACGGGCACCCCCGTCAAGGCCGTTCACGGCGGCACCATCAAGTCGGCGGGCTGGTCCGGCTCGTACGGCTACCGCACGGTGCTGGAGCTGGAGGACGGCACGGAGATCTGGTACTGCCACCAGTCCTCGATCGGCGTCGGGGTCGGCCAGAAGGTCTCCACCGGGGACACCATCGGCCGGGTCGGCGCGACCGGCAACGTGACGGGCCCCCACCTCCACCTGGAGATCCACACCGCCGACGGCACGGGCGTGGACCCGATGGGCTGGCTGCGGAGCAAGGGCCTCAACATCTGAGGCACCCGCGTCGGCGATGCGCGGGCGGACAGCGCGGACAACACCGATCAGCCGTCCGCCGCACGGCGAATGCACGGAGCACCGTTCTGGCGCGAACACGTTGATCGATTCATGACTTCCCTTCGCGAACTGGGCTCTTCCGATCCTCAGGTGTTCTCGTGTTCCCGTGTTCCCGCTCGCCCTCGGCGGCCATGTCTTCGGCCGGACGGCCGACGGGGCGCAGTCGTTCACCGTGCTCGACGCCTACTCCGCCCAGGGAACGAGGGCGCACTGTTCTGGTTCCGGCGGCGGATCGTGCTCGGGGGGCCGCGCTCCGGTCGCTCCGCCGAACTGCCCGTCTCCACGAACGCCCCGGAAGCATCGCGCTCCCGGGGCGTTCGCGCATCCGCGGCGCGCGCCCGGGGCTACCGGGGCGGCAGCTGGTACGGGTTGTAGCCGCCGTACGCCTGGTGCGGCGGCGGGAACGCGGCCGGGGCCGGCGCCGGCCAGTACGCGGCCGGGGCGGGCGGGAACGGGTAGGGGCGCAGGAGGCCCGCCGCCTGCGCGGCGTAGGCGAGGGCAGGAGCGGCCACGTCCCTGCGCTGCCAGAGGTGGTGCAACAGCTCCAGTTCACGTGCGGCGAAATCGGGGCCCACCGTCCCGAGGCGGGCCTGGCGGCGGAGCGAGGCCAGCGACATCGCGAACGACTCGTACTCGGCGACGGTACGGGCGGCGGCCTTGCCCCGGGCCTTGGCCTGCGCCTGCGCCTTGCGGCGCTCCTTGCGGGGCGCCCCGCCCTGCGCCGGGGGCGGGGCCTGGACCGGCGCCTGGACGGGCGCGCCGACCGGGGCCACCGCTCCGTGGCCCGGACCGTGAACCGCTCCGGTGCCCGGTGCGTGGCCCGGACCGTACGGGTTGCCCCAGCCGGCCCCGGCGTCGAAGGAGTGGTGCCGACGGGCCGCGTCGCGGGCCAGGCCGCGGGCCCGCATGGAGGCGAGGGCGAGCGGTTCGACGGGGGTCAGCCAGCCGGCCGCCGCGTAGCCGGGCAGCTCCGCGGCGAGTGCGCGCAGCTCGCGTCGGCGTGCCCAGATCACCAGCCAGGTCACCACGCCGAAGAGCGGAACCATGAACACCGCGTACACGGCGTAGAAGGCGAGTGGTCCGAAGAAGGAGGCCGACCCGTTCCACAGCGCGTGCATGCCCATGGCGAGGACGAGCCCCAGCAGCGGCAGCGCGACGCGGCGCAACCGCCGGTTGCGGGCACTGGCGGCGGCGAGCCCGAAGCCCGTTCCCGTCAGGATCGTGAAGAGCGGGTGCGCGAACGGGGACATCACCGCCCGCACGAAGAACGTCGCGGCGGTCACCGAGGCGACACCCGAGGCCCCGGCCTGCTGGTCCTCCCCGAACGCGTTGCCCAGATAGAGGATGTTCTCGGTGAAGGCGAAACCGCTCGCGGTGAAACCGGCGATCACGACGCCGTCGACGATTCCGCTGAACTCACGTCTTCGGAACAGGAAGATCAGCAGGATCGCGGCGGCCTTGGCGCTCTCCTCGACGACCGGTGCTATGACCGTCGCACCGAGGTTGTCCGCGTTCGTCGGGTCGGCGGTGGTCGTGGCTATCCAACGGGTCGCGAACGAGTTCGCGAGGATCGCGATCAGGGCGGCCGCGAAAGCGCCCCAGGCCAGGGCGAACAACAGGTTCCGCCAGGGCGCGGGGTCGACCCGGTCCAGCCAGCGGAACGCCGCCATCAGGAGCGGCACGGGCAGCACCGCGAGGCCGAGACCTACGAGGAAGCCCTCGGTGCCCGTCTGGTCGCGGACCAGGGCCAGGATCGCCAGAGCGCACACCGCGAGCACCGTGCACACGGCCGCGACGCGGAACGTCCTGCTGCGCCACACCATGCCGACGCGCCGCGGCCGGTACCTCCAGTGCCGTCGCTCCGGCACGGCGGCCAGGATCTCGCCGACCCGCTGCTCCTCGAGCACCGGGACGGCCGGATGCGGCTGCCGCTGCTGGACAGACCCTTCGTATACCACCCCATGACCCTAACCAGCGGCACCGACACCGGCCACGGGGAATGGCCGGTGGTGGCCCTTCGCCGGACGTCGGCGGTGGCCGGGGAGGCATCATCTGCGGCGGGCTCGGCGACGGGCTCCGGGCGAGGCCGGCGACGGATCAGCGGCGGGTGAAGAGCAGGTCGTGCACGACGTGGCCCTTGTCGATTCCCTGGCCCTCGAACCGGGTCAGCGGCCGGAACGCGGGCCGTGGCGCGTAGCCGCCCTCCGGCAGAGTGTTCTCGAAGAGGGGGTGGGCGGTCAGCACCTCCAGCATCTGCTCCGCGTACGGCTCCCAGTCGGTCGCGCAGTGGACCAGGGCGCCCGGCTTCAGCCGCTGGGCCACCAGGTCGAGGAATTCCGGCTGGATCAGCCGACGCTTGTGATGACGCTTCTTGGGCCACGGGTCGGGGAAGTACACCCGCAGCCCGTCCAGCGAGTCCGGTTTCAGCATCTCGCGCAGCAGGATGATCGCGTCGCCGTTGGCGACACGGATGTTGGACAGACCGTTCCGCTCCGCGAGGCCGAGCAGATTGCCCTGGCCGGGGGTGTGGACGTCGACGGCGAGGATGCCCGTCCCCGGGTCGTCCGCGGCCATCTGCGCGGTGGCCTCGCCCATGCCGAACCCGATCTCCAGCACGACCGGGAGCCCGTCGAACAGCTCGGGCAGATCGAGGACCCGCTGCCCGTCGATGTCCAGGCCCCATGTGGGCCAGAGCCGCATCAGGGCGTCCTCCTGGCCGGGCGTGACCCGGCTCCGGCGCGGCTGGAAGCTGCGGATGCGGCGCTCGTGGTGCGATCCGGCCGGATCGACGGCGGGCCCGCCGGGGAAGCGCGGCTCCTGGCGCAGCCTGCGCTGCCGCTCGAAGGACGCGGCGCGCAGGTCGTCCGGAATCCCGGAGCCGGTCCCGGAGGAGGTCCCGGACGGGACGGTCCCCGCGGAGGTTCCGGCGGACGTCCTGGAAACACGGGTCGCGGAGGTCCCGGCTGCGGGGGACGAGGGCGCCCCCGAGGGGCCCGCGGTGAGGTCTGCGGGAGGGTTCGCGGAGGGGTTCAAGGGCTCAGACACAATGACCCGATTCTACGGCGGGCGGCTTCCACCCCGTCTCCCGTGCCCGGAGCAGTGCCCTGCGTGCCACCTCCCGCCCGATGGGCAGGGAGGCCGTCGCGGCGGGGGACGGGGCGTTCAGCACGTGGACGGTGTGCGGGGCCTCGCGGATCAGGAAGTCGTCCACCAGGGTGCCGTCGCGCAGCACCGCCTGGGCCCTGACCCCGGCCGGGGCGGGCCGCAGATCGGCCTCCGTGACATCGGGCAGCAGCCGTCGCACCGCCGCCGTGAACGCGCGCTTCGACAACGAGCGGCGCACCTCGCCCGCCCCGTAGCGCCAGTGTCCTCGCGCGATCCGCCAGGTGCCCGGCCAGGTCAGGGTGTCCGCCAGCTCGCGGGGGCGCACGACGGGCCACGCGTATCCCTCGCGGGCCAGCGCCGGCACCGCGTTCGGACCGACGTGCACACCGCCGTCGTGGCCGCGGGTCAGATGCACGCCGAGGAACGGGAACGCCGGGTCGGGCACCGGGTAGACCAGACCGCGCACCAGCTCCGGCCGCGCCAGCTCGTAGTACTCCCCCCGGAACGGCACGATCCGCATCCCCGGGTCGTCGCCCGCGAGCCGCGCCACCCGGTCGCAGTGCAGCCCGGCGCAGTTGACCAGCACCCGGGCCCGCACCACCGCGCCGTCCGCCGTGCGCGCCGCCACGCCCCAGGAGCGCCGGTCGACCGAGACGACCTCCGAGCCGTGACGGATCACGCCGCCCGCGGCGACCACCTCGGTGGCGAACCGTGCCGCCACCGCCGGGAAGTCGCACACCCCGGTCGTCCCGACGCGGATCGCGGCGAGCCCGCGCACATCGGGTTCGTACGCGGCGATCTGGGCCGGCCCCAGCTCGCGCACCGGGAGCCCGTGCTGCCGTCCGCGCTGGACCAGCGCGTGCAGCCGGGGCAGCTCGGACCGCTCGGTCGCGACGATCAGCTTGCCGGTTACCGCGTGCGCGATGCCGTGCTCGGCGCAGAACTCGACCATCTCGGCGGCACCGCGCACCGCGTAGCGGGCCTTGAGCGAGCCGGGAGGGTAGTAGATGCCGCTGTGGATCACGCCGCTGTTGCGCCCGGTCTGGTGACGGGCGGGGCCGGACTCCTTCTCCAGCACCGTCACCCGGGTGCCGGGAGCGGTGCGCGTGAGGGCGTACGCCGTCGACAGGCCGACGATCCCGCCGCCGATCACCAGCACGTCGCAGTCGTACGCCGCGTGCGTCATCACCACGCCACCTCCCACCCCGATAGTGCACTGACCCACTGACACCGCACTCAAACCAGTGGGACCAGCGTGGCGCGTACTTTCGTCGCTCATTCTTTCGTAGAGCACCTGCTCGGGCAGCCGACCGGCAGTGCCGACCGGCAACGCCGACCAGGAGCGTCGGCCGGGAACGCCGGATACGGGAGATCGGCGCGGGGGCGCGATACGCGGACGTTCACGCGCGTCCGGCCGCCGCCCCGGCCATGCGGAACGTGCGGAGCACGCGGGGCGAGGGCCGGGCGGAGCGGCGGCCGGGACGGCGGGCCGGTCAGGCGGGTGCCACCAGCAGCGGCCGGGCCCGTTCGCGCAGCTCGGCGACGCGTGGCTCGTGTCCGTACGGTTCGAGCCGGTGCAGCAGGTCCCGTACGTACTCCGTGGTCCTGGCGGAGGAGATGCGGCCCGCCACCTCCACCGCGCGGGTCCCGGCCGCGCAGGCCGCGTCGAGGTTCCCCGACTCCAGCTCGGCCACCGCCGAGACCACGAGCCGCAGCCCGTGCGAGCGGACGAACTCCTCGGTGGGCCGGGACAGCGCCTGCTCGGTGAAGCGCCGCACCTGCCGGGGCGCCTTCAGGTCGAGGTGGCACTCCGCGGCGTCGGCCGCGAACCTGTCGTACGAGTAGAAGCCCAGCCACGACGGGTCCGCGTCGCCGTCCCGGGAGCGCTCCAGCCAGCCCTCGGCGGCCTTCAGCGCGGCCCCCGCGGCCGACGCGTCGTTCGCCTTCGCGTGGGCGCGGGCCTCCACCAGGCGGAAGAAGCTCATGGTGCGGGCCGTGGCGAGCCCCCGGTTGCGCTCGACGGCCGCCTGGGCCAGATCGACCCCCTCGTCGGCGAACCCACGGTAGGTCGCCTGCAACGACATCGACGCGAGGACGTATCCCCCGAGGGGGACGTCGGCCGCGGCCCGCGCGAGTCTGAGCGCCTGGATGTAGTACCGCTGCGCGGCCTCCTGCTGGCCGGTGTCGAAGGCCATCCAGCCGGCGAGCCGGGTCAGCTCGGCCGCCGCGCCGAAGAGGGCCCGGCCCACCTCGTCGCTGTACGAACCGAGGAGCAGGGGGGCCGCGTCGACCCGCAAGCACTCGGGAACCATGGAGGAACGCCAGTCCCCGCCCCCGTACTTGGAGTCCCACCGGCGGGCGTCCTGGGCCGCCTCGCGCAGCTTGGCGACATCGCTGTGGCCGACCCGCAGGGGGGATATGTCACCTGTGACGGGGGGCGCGACCGGGGTCGCGCCCGTGGTCGAGCTCGTGCCGACGCCGTTGTGCCGGGGCCCGGCCGACGGCGCCGGAGCGCCCTTCGCCGCTCGGTCGCTCCTGACGGCCCTGGCGGAGGCGGCAGGGGGCGCGGTCCTGGACGCGGACGCGTTCTGCGGGCCGGGCTGGGCGGGGATGGACGTCGCGCGCGGGGTTCCGGGAGCCAGGGTTCCCAGACCCGGGCGGCCCGCCGCCCGCGCCCCGGCTGCCGGACGCGTACCGGTCGCGGCCGGTGCACCCGGCCGCCCCCGCGCCCCGGAAGCCCCCGCCGAACCTGCCGAACCCGCCGAACCCGCCGAATCGGTCGGACCAGCCGCGTCGGTGGCCGGTCCGGTGGCGGACGTGGTGGCGGACTCGGCGGTCGCTTCCGCGTCGGTGCCCCCGGCCGCCGCGCCCGCAGCGCCGTGCGCCCCCGCACCGGTGTGTGCGCCCTCTGCGCCCTGGGGGCCGAGAACGGCTGCCCGGGCGGCGTTCGCATCACGCTCCACCGACGGGTCGGCGGGGGATATCAGCCAGCGGGACGCGGGGGTCGCGTACGCGCTCACCGAGAACGAACCGGCGAGCGACTGCCAGATCCCGCCACTGCCCGCCCGGCGCCCGGCCAGATCCAGCCGGTACAGCTCGGTCGCGGAACGGACCGCTTCGGCCACATCGCGAGGGAAGGCCAGCCCGACCTCCGGCGCCGGATCGGCGTCCGCGAGTCCGATCTCGTGCAGCGGGACCGGACGACCGAGCTTGGCGCCGATCGCCGCCGCGATGAGATGGGGCGCGGCCCCCTGCGGCACCATGCCCTTGGAGACCCACCGGGCCACCGAGGTCTTGTCGTACCGGAGTGTCAGACCGCGCTGCGCCCCCAGGTCGTTGACCCGCCGGGCGAGTCCGGCGTTGCTGATTCCCGCGAGGGCGAGAACGGTTCCGAGCTTCTCGTTCGGTCCTCGTTGCTCCCTGGACATGCGTCACCCCTCGACACACAGACGGCCGCCGCGTCACCGTTGCGGCGCGCGGCATTCGTACCGTGTCCTCCCCAGGGACGACCCCCGGCACTCCGGCCGCACACGCATGTGGCGGAGCCCCGAGGAATATGCCTCCTGCCGAGAACCTCAGTGAACCCAGCGTAGTTCGCCGCATCCCTACCGTTAAGGGGCAGACATCCGTATGGCGGGATTGTTGTCCGTGCGGACGGAGGCGCCGCCGACCGCCCCGGCGGGTGCCCGCGGGGGGCGCCCCGGGAGCCGGTGCGGAGGGCGGGCCGGGGCGCGCGGAACGGATGCCGGGCCGTCGTGCGCGACGGTGCGAGAGCGTCGCGCGACGCGGGCACGTGGGCTGTGGAGGATGTGCGCTCCCGGGCTCGCGCGGCGCCGCGCGAAGGCCGGTTCGGTGTCCGCCGACGCCCCGTCCGTGCGCTCCCGCGAGCGGCGTCCGCGCAGCGTGGGCGTGGTGTTCGCACAGCGTGGAGGCGGTGTCCGACGGGTTTCACGCGTGCTCCTGGTGTGTGGCCGTGCGCCCGGCCGTGCGCTCTCGTCCGGCTGTTTCGGACGGGCTTCCATGGGTGCTGCGTGGGTCGGCCCGCTGCGGTGGAACCAGTGGGCTGGGGGACACTGCCGCCTCATTCCCCGCAGGCGGTGGACCGGTCCGGGAGGCGTCGGAAACGCCTCCCGGACCGTGCGTGGAAGCCGGTCCGCGGCCGTCGGCCGGGAGCGGTGCGGGGAGCGGTGCGGCGGCGGTCCGGGGCGGTGCGTGCCCGGTGCCGGCCGCGTGCGGCGCGGGGCGTGGGTACGGGCCCGGCGACGGGCGTGGAGCCGGGTCCGGAAACGGGCCCCCAGCAGGTGTCGGGCCGTCGGCGGCCTCTCCGGAGGCATGTGCCGACGGCATGCCGCCGCGAAGGGAGATTTCGGGAGAAGCCGGGAGGAGTGTTTCGGGAGAGAGGCCGGGGAGAGAAGCCCGGGGCGGGCCCGGGAGCGAACCGGGGTGAAACAGGGCGTCCAGGGCGGCGGGTACCCCGCTGCCAGGCTCCGTCATGCCCTGAGAATGGCCGAAAATCATCGATCAGCCGAGGTTGGCCCGATCGATTCGCGGACATCCCCGCCGACACGTCCGTGAGCGCCCGTCGCGGATCCGCGAACGCCACGGAAAGTGGCCGGATACCGGCCGCGTGACCCGGCTCGCACGTGGTAGGCAACACGCCCGGCACGTAAGGCTGTTGACGCCCTGCACGCCGCGCGCGGACCGCGCGTCGCCCGTACCGCCGAGCCCCCTGTCCGGGGCCGTCGGCCGCTGGATGTCCACCCGGACCCGGTCGTCGCCCGCCCCGGTCCGGCCCCCGGCCGGGGCGCATGCCCGTACGACGTGCGCCCTCCGCAGCCCCTCCGGCACGTGTCCGCCGTGGCAGCATGTCCGCAACGACGGCGCGCACCAGCGGAGTTCTCCCGATGTGTTTCCGCTGCGCCGTTTCGTCCACAGTCCGTGGAGGCGGCGATGCGTTGGTTGGTGGGATGGAGCAGTGTCGCCGCGCGCTCCGGTGCCGCCGGTACCGCCGGTGCGGTCGGTGGCATCGACGCGGGGCGCACCGTACAGCCGGTCGGCTCCCAACTCCTGTGGGGCGACCCGGATCCTCTGTGGGCCGTCGGCGACTGGCGCCCGGACGAGATCCGCGTCAGCAGGGCCGAGACGGCCGAGGGCGCGCCCACCGCGCGGCTCGCCGTCCTAGGCTGCTGCGGCGCCACGGACGAACAACTGCGGGTCGGCCTCCTCGCCGCGCGCGGCGGGGCCCTGCGCCATCTCACCTCCTGGCCCGGCAGTTACACGGTCGTCGTCCAGGTCGGACGCAGGATCGGTGTCATCGGAGACCTGGCGGGAGCCCGCCCGGTCTTCCACACCCCCTGGGTGGGCGGCACCGCGTACGCCACCGCCGCGCTCCCGCTCGCCGACCTCGTCGAGGCCCAGCTGGACATCGGCCACCTGGCCGCGCTGCTCGCCTGCCCCGAAACTCCGGAGACGCTGCGCGACGGCACCCCGTACGAGGGGGTGAAGCGCATCCCGCCGGGTCACGCGCTCATCCTCCGCGAGGGTTCGCGCGAGATCACCGGCTACGAGGCGGTGGCCTCGCTGGCCGTCGCCGCGCCCGAACTCGACCCGGTGAGCGCCGTCGACGGGGTGCGGGACGCGCTGGTCGACGCCGTGCGGGCCAGACTCGCCGCACCGCGTCACGCCCCCGGAACCCTGCCGTCCGATCCGGGGCCGGTCCCCGGAATGGGGCCCGCCGACCGACGCGCCGCGCGGGGCGCGCCCGTTCCCGGCATCGGCGCCGACCTCTCCGGAGGCAGCGCCTCCGCAACGCTCGCCCTGCTCGCCGCCGGACTGCCGGGGCTGCCCGGTCTGCCCGGAGGCATCCTCGGCCACGGCGCGGGCGCGGGGGAACGGCTGCTCGCCGTCACCTTCAACGACCTCACCGCGCACGGGCACGAGGACGAACTCGAACGCGCCCGCGTCATCGCCGCCAACCCGCGCCTGCACCACGTCGTCGTGGCCGGAGGGGAGGAGGCCCTGCCCTACGCCGACCTCGGCGGCGGCCCGCTCACCGACGAACCCGCGCCCTGTCTCGTCGCCGCCGAGCGCCACCGCCGCCGCCTCGCCTCGGGCAGCGCCGACCACTTCGTCGGCGGCGGGGCCCGGCAGGTCCTCGACGCCCACCCCGCGCGCCTCGCCGACCTGCTGATGGATCGGCGCAGGCGCCACCTGCTGCGCCCGGTCGCGGCACTCGCCAAGGCCGAGGGCCCCAGCGCGCACTCCTTCTTCGTCCCGTTCACCGTGTACCGCGCGGCCCGGCGCCTGTCCCGTACCTCGTACCGCACGGGACTGGAAGCGGCGGCCGGCCGGCTGCCGGGCGCGAACCGCCACGCCCCCGACCTCGACACCCCCGCCGACGCCTCGCTCGCCGCCCTCGCCTGGTCACGGCCCGGCCCCGCCGCGCACTGGCTGACGGGGGAGGCGCTCGCCGAAGTATCGGTTCGTCTCCAGGAGGCGGCGGTCCGGCCGGTCTCCGTCCAGCGGCCGGGCGAGGCCCGGGCACGGGCGGCGCTCGCCCGGTACGCCGCCGACCACCGGATCCTGGAGCAGGCCGCCGAGAACCGCAGCCAGCGCCTGCACGCGCCCTTCCTCGACAACCAGGTCGTACGCGCCGCCCGCGCGCTCCCCGAATCGCTCCGGGTGCAGCCGGGCGCCCGTGGCGCGATCCTGCGCCGGGTGCTCGCGGGCGCGGGCATCCACGACCTGCCGCCCGGCTGGGGCGCCCCCTCGCACGCCACCTCCCAGGCGACCGCCCGCACCGGTCTGCGCGCCGCGCTCCCCGAACTGATGGCCCTCTTCGACGCCCCGCTGCTCGCCGACGCCGGTCTGGTCGAGGCCCGCGTCGTGCGCAAGGCCCTGCGCGCCGCCGCCGACGGCGAACCGCTCCCGCTCGACGGCCTGGCCCACCTGGCGTCCATGGAACTCTGGCTGCGCCGCCTCGTGTCGCGGCGCGGCACCTGCTGGACGGGCACGGAGGCGCCTCGCCGTCGCGCGGTCGCGCACGGTGTCGTCCCGGCACGGCGGAGCCTGCAGCCGTAGCGGGGCGGCGGGAGCTCCGGTCCGCCGGGAAGCCCGGGGCGACCGGGGCCGGTCCGCCCCGAAGACCGGGGTGGCGGGATTCCGGTTCGCCTCGGGGCGCGGTGGGGTTTCTGTCGTCCGGCGTGTCCGGTGCCTCATTCTGTACCGGTCCTCGGCCGGCCCGGGGTCAGAATGGCCCGGTGCGGTACTCGATCCTGGGCGTCACCGAAGCGCGAGACACGAACGGCGACGTGCTGCCCGTGGGCGGTACGCGGCTGCGCGCGCTCCTCGCCGCCCTCGCCCTGCGCGCCGGGCGGCCCGTGCCCGTGGACGTCCTCGTCGACGACGTCTGGGGCGGTGAGCTCCCGTACGACGCCCCCGCCGCGCTCCAGGCGCTCGTGGGCCGGCTGCGCCGGGCGCTGGGCAGGGACACGATCACCCGTACCTGGGGCGGCTACCGCCTGGAGGCGACGTCCGACGAGGTCGATCTGCACAGGTTCGAGCGGCTGTCCCGCCGGGGAGCCGAGGAGCTCGACGCGGGGGACCCCGTCGCGGCCGCCCGGACGCTGCGCACCGCGCTCGCGCTGTGGCGCGGCCCCGCCCTGGCCGACCTGCCGGACGGGGGCCACGGGCACGGACTGCGCCCGGAGGCCCACCGCCTGACCGCGCTGGAACGCCGTATCGAGGCCGACCTGCGGTGCGCCACCGGGGAAGGTGGCGCGGCCGGGGCCGGGGCAGTTGGCGTGGCCGGGGACGGTGGCGCGGCTTTCGGCGAGGGGCTCGCTCCAGGTCCAGCTCCAGCTCCGGGCCAGGACCCCGGCCCGGGTCCCGGATCCGGGCAGGGGCAGGGGCAGGGGCCGGGCGCTCTCGTACCGGAGTTGAGGGAGCTGATCGTCGCCCACCCGTACGACGAGCGCTTCCGGGGCCAGCTGATCCGTGCCCTGCGTGCCGAGGGCCGCCGGGCCGACGCGCTGGCCGCGTACGAGGAGACCCGCCGCGCTCTCGCCGAGGGGCTCGGTGCCGAACCCGGCCCGGAACTCCGCGCCCTGCACCAGGAATTGCTCCGGCCTCCGGACATCTCACCGGACCCGGTACGAACCCCCGCCGCTTCCGGTTCCGCGCCGGTCCCGGGCAACATCCGCCCACGGCTCACCTCGTTCGTCGGCCGTGAGCCGGAACTGCGATCCATACGCGAGGAGTGGAACCGGTCCCGGCTGGTGACCCTGACCGGGCCCGGAGGCTCCGGGAAGACCCGTCTCGCCGAGGAGGCCGCGATCCGGTCGAGCCTGCCGGGGCCCGATCAGCGGCTCCCCGGCCTCCCGCTCCCGGGCCCCCCGCCCCTGGAGGCATGGATTGCCGAGCTGGCCCCCGTGGACGACCCGGCCGATGTCCCCGGAGCCGTGCTCTCCGCCCTCGGGCTGCGCGGCACGACACTTCTGCTGGACAACACCCGCGACGGGCAGCCACCGCGCAGGGACCCGGTCGAGATCCTCGTCGACCACCTGGCGCACCGCTCCCGCGTCGGTCCCGTCCTGCTGATCCTGGACAACTGCGAGCACGTCGTGGACGCGGCCGCCACGCTCGCCGAAACGCTGCTCACCCGCTGTCCGCGGCTACGTGTCCTCGCCACCAGCCGCGAACCCCTCGGCGTCCCCGGAGAATCGATACGCCCGGTCGGGCCGCTCCCGGCCCAACCCGCGCACCGGCTGTTCGCCGAACGCGCCCACGCCGTACGCCCCGACTTCGACCTCGCACAGGAGTCCGCGCGCGACCCCGACGCGGTGGCGGAGATCTGCCGGCGGCTCGACGGCCAGCCGCTCGCCATCGAACTCGCCGCCGCCCGGCTGAGGATGCTCGGCCCGCGCCAGATCGCGGACCGGCTCGACGACCGGTTCCGTCTGCTCACCGGCGGAGCCAGGACAGCCCTGCCGCGTCAGCAGACGCTGCGTGCCGTCGTCGACTGGTCCTGGGACCTGCTCGACGAGGACGAACGCACCCTGCTGCGGCAGTTCTCGGTCTTCGCGGGCGGCTGGGACCTGGCCGCGGCGGAAGCCGTCGCCGAGAGCCCGGCCGTGACGGCAGCCGTCGTCGAGCGTCCGGACGTGGCGGAGGGCGTCGTCGAGCGTCCGGACGTGGCGGAGGGCGGCGTCGGGAGCCCGGCCGGGGCGGAGGACGCCGCCGAACCGATCGGTTCGACCGGTTCGGCGGTCGGTTCGACCGCCTCGTTGATCGGCTCGCTCGTCGACAAGTCCCTCGTCGTCGCCGCGCCGACCGCCACCGGTGGGATGCGCTACCGCCTCCTGGAGACCATCCACGAGTACGCCGGCGAGCGTGCGGCCGAGACCCCCGCTCTGCGGGCCGCCGCGGCGAACGCGCACACCGTCTACTTCGCCGCGCTCGTCGAGGAGGCCGATCCCCGCCTGCGTTCCGGCGAGCAACTGCACTGGATCGCACGCCTGGAGACCGACCTGGACAACATCCGGGCCGCCCTGACCCGCACCGTCGTCACCGAGCCGTCGGAGGCGGACGCGGTGCGACTGGTCCTCGGCATGGGCTGGTTCTGGTGGCTGCGCAACCACCGCACCGAGGGCCTGAGCTGGTGCGAGCGGGCCATGACGCTCGGGCCGGAGCCGCCGCACGACGGCGATTCCCGCTTCTGGCCGCGCATGCGGCTGCAGATGCTGAGGTTCTTCCTCACGGTGGAGAACGGTCCGGCCGATGACTTCGACCATGCCGACGGGTGGTGGGAGCTGATGGAGCGGGCGGCCGACGCCTTCAGGTCCTCCGGCCCGCAGAGCGCCCGCTTCCCGGGGCTGCTCTGGCCGATGACCGCGTTCGTGACCCGTACCACCGCCGAAACGCGTGCCAGGGTCGAAGCCGCGGTCGCCAACGCCCGGGTCCATGGGGGTGCCTGGGAGTACGGCGTCATGCTGATGTTCCGCACCCACATGATCGTGGACATGCCGGGCGGCATGCCCGGGGTCGACGACGATCTCGCCGAACTGCGCGAACTGGCCCATCGGATCGGCGACCGCTGGCTGCGCGCCCAGGTCGCGAGCGCCACCGCCGAGGTGGGCGTCATGCGCGGTCGGTACGAGGAGGCGGCCGCGGCGTACGAGGAGGCCCTGACGCTCGCCCGCGAGGTCGGGGCGCACGCCGAGGTGCCGTTCCTGCTCGCCCGACTCGCCGAACTCGCCCACCGGACCGGTGACATGGCCGGGTTCGAACGGCTGCTTGCCGAGGCCGAGACCGGGGCGGAGCGTCTTCAGGTGCACGACGCCCGCGCCTACGCCCGCTTCCTGCGCGCCACCCTGGCCCTGGACCGCGGTGAGATCGCGGAGGCGCGACGGCTGATCACGGAGGTGGAGGCGGCGGCCGGGCGGGGCAGCCCGCCGTCGCACTTCACGGCGGTGATCAAGGGACTGGACGCGCGGATCTCGGTGCACGAGGACGGGCCGGGGCGCGGTCCGGAGGCCGGGGTACGCGGCCTGACGCAGGCACTGCGCGGGGCGCGGGACGCCCAGTGCGCCGAACTCGTCACCGGACACCTGGTGGACGGCGTGGCGGCCGTGCTGCCGAAGCTGGGCCGCCACGGCGAAGCCGTACGGATACGGGCGGCGGCCGACGGCTGGCGGCCCGCCGATACCCGGACCGGTACGCAGCGGGCCGAGGCGGACGAGGCCGAGCGGTCGGCCCGCGCGGAACTGGGGGTTCAGGCATACGAGTCGGAGCGCGCCGTCGGCCGGACGCTGACGGTCGACGACGTCATCGACCTGCTGACCCGTATCTGCGCGGAACTCCCGGACACCTCGACGAAGCTCCGGGGCGACCGTCTCAGCGGCAGTTGAGGCCCGAATCCGCCCAGTCGGCGAGTGCCGCGCCGCTGCCGTGCTGCATCCGATCGACGACGAGCCGGATCCTGGTCTGACCGGTGATGCCGACATCGACGGGTACGGCCGGGTCGCCGCCGTGCAGCACCGGGGACCGCCACAGCAGTGACCCGTCACCGCCGAGGACGGAGAAGCGCACCGCGCCCAGCCCCAGCGACATGTCGTCGAGCCCGACCACGGCCTCGTACCGCGAGCACTGCCGGTTCAACCGGATCGTGACCGAGGACTTGCTGTGAACGGTCACGCCGTGGGCGTACTGCCTGCCGCCGATCCAGAGACCGGAGCGCTGCCAGAGCCAGTTGCTCTCGTTCACCACCACTTCGGGTTCGGTGTGGTCGCCGGTCGTCGAGTAGCGCAGCTCGCTGAGCCGGTAGACGGTGGGCGGCGGGGCAGGGGTGGGGGTCGGGTCGGGGGGCGACCCGGGGTCGGTCGGCTCGGGCTTCCCGGTCGTCGTCGCCGTCGGTCCGGGCGTGGGAGGCGGCGCGGTCGGCGGACGCGTGGGGTCCGGAGCCGTCGTCGTGGTCGGCTCGGACGTCGGCTTGGACGTGGGCTTGGACGTGGTCTTCGGTGGGGGATTCGGCGCCGGGGCCGAGGGTGCCGCCGCCGACGGGGCCGAGGCGGGCGACGCGGCGGCGGGCGGCACCGGTGCGGGGGGCGCCGGCGGCTGGGAACGTGAGGACGCTGTCGGATTCGGCGGGGCGGGCGGCGGCACCGCGGGTGCCGCGGCGGCGGGCTGGGTGGCGTGCCCGCTGTCGGGCCCCGGCTGGCCGCTGCCGACCACGGCCCAGGCCAGCCCGGCCGCCGCGGCCACGACGACCGCCGTCACGATGCCGGCCTTCACCGGCGTGCCGAGCCCTTCCGAGAACGCGCCACCGCCGCCCGCGCCCCCGGAGGAGCCCCCGCCGGTCGCCGCCGCGGCGGCTCCCGCGCCGGCCGCACCGGCAGCGCCACCAGCGGCGATCCCGGCGGCCTTGAGCGAGTACCCGGCAGCGATCCAGCCGATGACCGCGACGGGCAGCAGCGCCGGAATCCCGGCATTGACATGGGCCAGTTCGCCCGCCGCGAGCCTGCACTTCGCGCACTCGTCGAGATGTCCGCGCAGCCCGCGCTCGGCCCGCATCCGGAGCCCGCCCCGGGCATACGCACCGAGCCGGTCGGCGTAGCGTGCGCAGTCGCCGCCGGAGGTGAGCGCCTGGCTCACATGGGCCTGGAGGTACGCCTGCTTGAGCCCTTCGCGGGCCCGACTGGCCAGGACCGCGGTGGCGTTGGCGGTCAGCCCGAACAACGGGGCGATCTCGCTGGGCGACTCCTCCTCGACGGTGGTGTGCCACAGCACCGCCTGCCAGCGCTCCGGCAGGCTGCGGAAGGCCCGCATCGCCATCGAACGCTCGGCCTCGTGCATCGCGCGCACATCCGCGCCGAGGTCGAGCGTCTCCACGTCCGACACCTGCGAGGACCCGGCGGCCTGCGTGGCGAACACGGCGAAGTCCTCGACCAGTTGCTCCCGCTTCGCGGTCTTGGCCCAGGCGGCCGCGACATGCCGGACGGCCGTCATGAGGTAGGCCCGCACCGCTTCCTCGGGGCCCTTGCCCCTCCGTACTGCCTGCAGCGTGCGCGCGAAGACCTCGGCCGTCAGGTCGTCGGCGGTGTGCGCGTCCCGGCAGCAACTGCGCGCGTAGCGGCGCACCGCGTCCGAGTGCCGCCGGAACAGCTCCTCGTACGCGTGGTCGTCGCCGTTCCGCATCTGCCTGATCAGATCGGCGTCGGAACCGGCGCCGTCGGTGGTGCTGCCGCCCTCCCGCTGCATCGGCACCGCGGCCTCGGCAGCCGCGTCGACGCCGGTGTCACGTGCCCCCGGCCACGGGCCCGGCAGGACGGTGCCGGCATCGGCGCCGCCCCCCGATCGTCCCGGGCCGCCCTGATACGGCACCTGGCGGGAGAACGGACCATCGGCCTCCGCCACACCGCCCGCGGCGGCGACGTCGTCGAACGACTCTTCCTGCTGCCCGTCACCGCTCATCGCGATAGCCCCCGTATGCGCTGTCGGACCCGAACATCGGGCAAGCGTGCCACATGGCGCAATCACGCCGGACCCTCAGCCCCGGCAACCACTCATCCGGGGTGTTCTCTCGAATATGAGCTCTGAGCGCCGCTCATTCGGGGAAGAGTATCCGAGCGCCTTTTCACGCGGGCAGGGCGGGCATCGGGCGAAGGCCCCGTCGACGAGGGCTGTTCAGGCCCGTCCGGTGATGCGGGGCCACCGGGGAACGCCAGGCATTCGATCGGGATTCGATCGGGATTCAAGCGAGTTTTGGCCGGGATTCGGTCGGGATTCGGTCGGGATTCGGCCGTGAAATGGTCGCGGACCAAACGGAATTCGGCCACGGACGAGCCGCCATCATCCGTGGACCGACCGTGCGACGAACTCGGAAAAGCCGCGCGACGAGCCGGGAACGGCCGTGCGACGACCGCAGATCGGCTGCGGAAGCACTGTGGAACGGCGGTGGAACGGCCGCGGACAGGTGGCGCATCCGTAGTGGACCGGTAGTGGATCGGCCGCGGTTGGGCCACGGACCGACGGTGGATCCGCTGCGTCAGGACTGGAAACGGCAGGGCGGCGCCTCATCGCTCCCGATCTGCGAAGCGCGAGCCGACCTCGGACGGCTGCCCGGAACTCCGGGGCCGCCCCCGCCCTCCGACGGACCGGGGGCGGCCCCGGCTCAGGCGGCAGGCCGGGAGCGCAGCCCCTCCAGCAGGATGTCCAGCAGTCGGCTCGAAGCCGCCGCCTGCTGAGCCGCGTCGGGCAGCGAAGGCGCCGCCGTCGCGATGACCAGCAGCACATCCGCCACCGTCACGTCACGGCGCAGCTCACCGGCCGCACGCGCCCGGTCCACGAGCCGGCCGACGACCTCCAGCAGCTCACCGGCCCCGGCGTCGTCCGTGCCGCCGTGCCCGGCCTCCCGAACGGCACGCGCCTCGGCCGGCCGGAGGTCGCCCGGCCCCGTGCCCTGCCGCTGCTGGGGCACCAGCGTGGTGCCCGAGCCCGGCAGGATCGCCGCGATGGCCCCCGCGTCCCCGATCGGCGCCGAGCCGTCCGCGCCCGCGTTCCCGGCCCCGGCCTCCGCCCCGGCAGCTGCGGACTCGGCCCCCGAACCGGCGTCGGAGCCGACGACCGCGTCCGCGTCGACGCCGACCCGGAGCACCTGCGGCGGCAGCAGCCGGCCCGCGCCCGAGGCGACGGACGTGCGCAGGAAGCGCGACAGCGCCGACCACGGCTCCTCCTCCTGCCCCAGAGCGGTCCGCGCCTGGTCCGTCAGCCGGGCGGTCTCCTCCTCGGCTATCCGCCGGACCAGCACGTCCTTGCTCGGGAACCGCCGGTACACCGTGCCGACGCCGACCCTGGCGCGACGCGCCACGTCCTCCATCGGGGCCCCGTACCCCAGCTCGCCGAACACCTCGCGCGCGGCGCGCAGCACGTGTTCCAGATTGCGCTGGGCGTCCACACGGAGCGGGGTCGACCGGCCGTTCGTTCCGCTCACCCCGCTCGCCCCGATCCCCCCGTTCGCCGCGCCCGTCGTGGTCGTCGCCGTCATGGTCGTCCCCGTCGTACCGACCGGCATCACCTCGTCGACCGTCCCCACGGTTCCGACGGCGCCGCCTCGGCCGTTTCCATCGGACGAATGGGACGAAACCGCCGCAGCGGTCTGCCAATGAGGATCCTGAATATGCATGATGTTCCCCCGGTAATGACGTCTCCCCCCGGAGACTTCCCGCCGTCTGAGCCAGAGATTGGATCTTGGTCCCGACCCGGCACTCCGACGACATACGAACATAGTTGAGCCTGCGTCAATTCAGAAGAGGGTAGTTCCGCACGGAGCGTCTCCGATCGGTGCGAGGACCGGCCGGCCGGCCGGGCGACCCCGGCCCGCCGCCCCACCCCGGCCCCTGACCTGCGCGGCTCACGCGACACCGCGGCCGCCGACGGCGCCGCCCCGTCCGGGATCTCCGGTCACACAATTTGCCGGGGCTGTGGACAAACCCTTGAGCCCGTTGCGTCATGGGGTGGTGATGGCTTCAGATTCCGGGGGAACACCCCCCGGCCCCCCGGCGTGCGTACGCATTCTCGTCGTCGGCGGCGGCTACGTCGGGATGTACACGTCGCTGCGTCTCCAGCGGAAGCTGAAGCAGCGGCTCAGGGCAGGCCGGGCCGAGATCGTCGTCGTCACCCCCGAGCCCTATATGACGTACCAGCCGTTTCTGCCCGAGGCGGCCGCAGGCTCGGTCTCGCCGCGCCATGTCGTCGTGCCGCTGCGCCGGGCCCTGGCGCACTGCCGGATCGTGATCGGCGAGGCGCGGCACATCGACCACTCCAGGCGCACGGCCACCGTGGCTACGCTCGCCACCACGGAGGACGGCACGGGCGCCGTCGAGATCCCGTACGACGAACTCGTCCTCGCGCCCGGTTCCGTCTCGCGCACCCTCCCGGTTCCCGGCCTCGCCGACCACGGCATCGGCTTCAGGACCGTCGAAGAGGCCATCGGGCTGCGCAACCACGTCATCGAGCAGATGGACATCGCCTCCACGACCCGCGACCCGGCCCTTCGCGCCGCCGCCCTCACCTTCGTCTTCGTCGGCGGCGGCTACGCGGGCGTCGAGGCGCTGGCCGAGCTGGAGGACATGGCCCGCCACGCCTCGCGGTACTACCGCAACATCAAGGCGGAGGACATGAAGTGGATCCTCGTCGAGGCGTCCGGCCGCATCCTTCCCGAGGTCGGCGAGGTGCTGGGGCTGTACGTGATCCGCGAGCTGCGCGGCCGCAACATCGACGTGCGCCTCGACACCCGGCTGGAGTCCTGCGAGCACCGCGTCGCCGTCCTGAGCGACGGTTCCCGCATCCCGACCCGCACCCTCGTGTGGACCGCGGGTGTCAAACCGGCACCGGTCCTCGCCGCCACCGATCTGCCGCTCGACGAGCGCGGCCGGCTCAGATGCACGGCGGAACTCGCCGTCGAGGGCGTCGAGCACGCCTGGGCGGCCGGGGACGCCGCGGCCGTACCCGACCTGACGGCCTCCGAGAAGGGCGTCAGCACCGCACCCAACGCCCAGCATGCCGTGCGCCAGGCCAAGGTCCTCGCCGGGAACGTCCTCGCGTCGCTCGACGGCGGCCCCCTCGAGGAGTACCGCCACGCCTCCATGGGCTCCGTCGCCTCGCTGGGCCTCCACAAGGGCGTGGCCCAGGTCCGCGGTCGCGCGCTCAAGGGGTGTCCGGCCTGGCTGCTGCACCGCACATACCACCTCAGCCGCGTCCCGACGCTCAACCGGAAGGCCAGGGTCCTGGCGGAGTGGACGCTCGCCGGTCTCTTCAGGCGCGAGGTCGTCTCCCTCGGCTCACTGGAACATCCGCGGGCCGAATTCGAACGTGCCGCGGGAGGCGGACGGCCCGGACCGGGCGGCCGGCCGACCACCGGAGGCCCGCCGGGCCCCGGTCGGCCCATGGGGCCGGGCGGTCCACCGGGCCCCCGCCGCCCCGCCGGACCCGACGGCCCACCGGGGCACGGAAGCTGACCGGCCCTCGGCCCGCAGCCTCACCCGACCGCGGCATCGCCGTACCGACAACTGTCAGTACGGTCCGCCACACTGGACGTGTGACCATAGGTGGGCCCACACCTGCGCAGAGTGACCCCGGCCGGCAGCGACGAGACAGTGAACAGCAGCGACATCCCCGATGTCCGAGACGCATCAGAGACGTCAGAGGTATCAGAAGCACCAGAGGCACCGCACGCGTGTGACGCGCCGGGGGAACCGGGCGCGTCACGGGCACCGGACACCTCTGACGCCTCCGGCACCTCTGACGACTCGAAGGCACGATCAGCGCGACGAGGCCCGGCTGCGCTCTCCCGGGTCCGGCCCCCGACAGAACCGCCGGAACCACCGGATCCGCCAGAACCACCGGATCCCACGTAACCGACGGATCCGGCCGGGACGGCCGGATCCGGCAGGGAGAACCGGGACCGGCAGAGGAATCAGCCCGCCCGAGCGGACCACACCGACACACGAGGCCAGAAATTCCGTGAACTTCACGCGTTGGAGCGCCCGCCTACCCGGAACGCAGCGCCGCGCCGCCGCTCGGGACGACCGCAGCTCCGTACCCCCGGCGCGCGCCGAGCACGGGCGCCCCGAGTCCGGACCCCGCCCACCGGACGACGACCCGGGCACGGTCACGCCCGACGGCCTGTCCGGCGTCCTGCCCCACGACGGACAGGACGGGACGTGCGACGGCGTGAGCGACGAGACGCGGGACGACGCGCACGACGGCCGTCCCGCCGGGACCGGCGGCCCCGCCCTGGAGGACCTCTCCGCGCGGGACCTGCTGGGCAGGCTGCCCGCTCTCGTGGCCCTGGTGCACGGCCCCGACCACCGGATCGAGTACGTCAACGACGCCTACGTCGCCGCCTTCGGCCCGCGCCCGATCGGCGCCACCGCCGCCGAGGCCATGCCCGAACTCGCCGAACTCAGCCTGCTGCCCCTCATGGACCAGGTCCTGCGCAGCGGCACGCCCCGCACGGTCAAGTCCCGCAAGGTCCGCAACGGCAATTCGTACACCGTGACCTGCACCCCCGTGCACCGGGACGGCGACGCCGGAACGGCCGACGACGCGAGCAGGACCCCGGGCAGGAACCGGAGGAAGGACAAGGACAGGGGCACGAACCGCGGCAGGGCCGGAAGCAGGAACGGGAACGGGAGCGCGGGCGACGATGCCGGGCGCGGAGTGCTCGTGTACGCCGCCGACGTCACCGACCACGCCGAAGCGGCCGAACGGCTCCGCGCCAGCGAGCGCCGCCACCGCGAAACGGCCGTCACCCTCCAGCGCTCGCTGCTCCCGCAGGAACTGGAACAGCCCGACGACCTGCGGATCGCCGCCACCTACCAGCCCGGCGGCACGGACGCGGCGGTCGGCGGCGACTGGTACGACGTCATCACGCTCGGCGCCGGCCGCACCGCCCTGGTCATCGGCGACGTGATGGGCCGCGGGGTGCGGGCCGCCGCCGTCATGGGGCAGCTCCGAACGGCCGTACGCGCCTACGCCCGGCTCGACCTCCCGCCGCACGAGGTGCTCCAGCTCCTCGACGGTCTCGCCGCCGAGATCGACGCCACCCAGATCGCCACCTGCGCCTACGCGGTCCACGATCCGAACGAGGGCCGGCTCGTCTACGCCTCCGCCGGGCACCTGCCGGTCCTGGTGTGCCACGAGGACGGCACGGTCCACCGCGCCGAGGACCCGACCGGACCGCCACTCGGCACCGGTGGCTGGATCCACACGTCGGGCACGATCGAGCTGCCGCCCGGTTCCACCGCGGTCTTCTACACGGACGGCCTGGTCGAGCGCCGCAGCGAGGACATCGACGAGGGTGTCGCCGCGCTGGAGCGCGCCCTCTCGGGCGCCAAGGGCTCGCCCCAGGTCGTCTGCGACCGGCTGATCCGTTCCCTCGGCGTCACCGCGGAACACGACGACGACGTGGCGGTGCTGGTGGTCCAGCACCCCGCCCGGACCGGGGCCGACGCGGAGCTGTTCCACAACGCCTCGCTCGATCTCCTCGGCGGCATCGAGGCCGCCCCGCGCGCCCGCGCCTTCGCGACCGGCGTCCTGACGTCGTGGCGGTTCCCGGTCGAACTCCGCGACCTGGGCGTCCTGGCCGCGGGCGAACTCGTCGCGAACTCCCTCAAGCACGGCACGCCGCCGATGCGCCTGGGACTGCGCCGCACCGACCGTCGCCTGATCATCGAGGTGACCGACGGCGACGACCACCTGCCCCGCCGCCGTCGCGCCGATCCGGCGGACGAATCGGGGCGCGGCATCTCCATCGTCGCGACGATCGCCACGTCCTGGGGTTGCCGTCGCAGGCCGGGCGGAGGCAAGGCGGTCTGGTGCGAATTCGCCCTGCCGCAGGAGCGGTGAGCACAGACCTGTGCAGCAGCGGTGAGCACGGACAAGGGGGCCCCGTTGTGCACAGGGCCCCCTTGTTCCGGCGCGTCCGGTCCGCTACCGCTCGGGCCGGGCCGGTGAATCAGTGGCAGCTGGGCGCGGGTGCGGGCTCGGCCTCCGGCCGCGAGACGGCCACCACCCGGGACGGCGTGACCTCGGCCGACGGCTGGTCCTGCGCCGGGGTGAGCCGTCGGCCCAGCCGCAGTGCCAGCACCGTGATGCCCAGTGAGAACAGTACGAACGTCACGATGTACGGACCGTGCAGCGTGGCCCCCATCGGCCCGCCCACGGCCGGACCGACCGCCAGCGCGAGCTGCTTGCACAGGGCGAACGCGGAGTTGTACTGCCCGACCATCGACTCCGGCGCGAGGTCGGCGACCAGCGGCGCGACAGTCGGCGACAGCATCGACTCACCGAGCCCGAAGAGGGCGTACGTGGAGATCATCGCGGCCGTCGCCATGGTCTGGCTGCCGTGCCCGAGGCCCGCGAAGCCCGCCACGACCCAGGCGAACGCCCAGATCAGGCCGACCAGCGCGATGACCCGGCTGCGGCGGTGACGTTCCACCATCCGCAGTACGACGAACTGCGCCACGACGATGACGGCGGTGTTGGCGGCCAGTGCGATGCCGAGGGTCGAGGGCTGGATCCCGGCGGCCTCGGTGCCGTACGCCGCGAGACCCGACTCGAACTGCCCGTAGCAGGCGAAGAACAGCACGAAGCCCAGCACGCACAGCTGCACCATGGCCCGGTGCGACAGCAGCGCCCGCAGCCCGCCCGTCGCCCCGGACCCGTCGGTGGGCCGGGCGTCGGAGGAGGACGGCGTACCGGACAGCCGCATGGTGGAGGTCATGACACCCAGCACCACGAACATCGCGGCCTCGATGAGGAACAGCAGGGTGAAGGTGCCCGGCCGGGACGTGTCCACGATCTGCCCGCCGACGAGCCCGCCGATGCCGAGCCCGAGGTTTTGCAGGAAGAACTGCATGGCGAAGGCACGCGTGCGGGAGGCGGTGCTGGAGCACCACACGAGCATCGTGGCGAGCGCCGGCTGTGTGACCGCCGTACCCGCGCCCAGGACCGCGGCCGACAGCACGGACGCGGTCACACCGGACGACAGACCGAGCGCCACCGCGCCCAGGGAGGCGACGGCCGAGGCGACGACCAGTACCGGCAACGGCCCGCGCCGGTCGATGGCACGGCCTGTGAACGGCAGAACGGCCAGCGCCGCCATGGCGAAGACCGCCAGCACGACTCCCGCCGTACCCGCACCCAGATCCCGCACCTGTGCCACATAGACGTACAGGTACGGAACGGTGAACCCCAGCCCGAACGCGCTCAACGCGCTTCCCAGCTGGACCCGCCGCAGCGCTGCCCCCATCTCCCTGGTCACACTCACCTGCCTCAAGCTCCCGAACCGGCATGCCGACATGCCGGGCCATATCAACGACTCGAACCCGAAGACTTTAGCACTAAAGTTAGAAGGTCAACAATTCAGGCCGAAGGACTTCGATGGCCTTGGCGGGCGTGCCATACTGCCCGCCATGTCTGACACCACCGAGCAGCCCGGCCCGCAGGAGCCGAGCCTCGACGAGCAGATCGCCGCGTATCAGCGGGAGTTTCGCGACCTCGACCCGCAGGTCGAACAGGTCGTCTCGGCCCTCGGCCGACTGAACCGCCGGATGAACGTGGCGTACGGACGCCAGCTGGCCACCCTCGGCATCAGCAACGCCGAGTGGGAGGTCCTCAAGACCCTGGTGCTGGCCGGCTCCCCCTACCGTCTGGGTCCGGGCGAGCTCGCGAAGCGCCTCGGCCTCACCCCGGCCGCGATGACCCACCGGATCGACCGCATGGCGGCCGAGGGCCTGGTCACCCGCGACCGGGACGAGAACAACCGGGTGCGCGTGATCGTCGAGGTGACCGACGAGGGCCGTACGAAATGGCTGGAGGCGATGCGCATGGCCACCGCCTTCGAGGAGGACCTGCTCCAGGACTTCACGGGGGAGGAGCGGGGGGCCCTCGGAGACATGCTGATTCGCGTCCTGCGCCGGGTGGAGCACACCCAGCCGGACGCCGGCGGTCGCCTCACCGACCTGGACTGACCCGGCGGCCGGCCCGACGGCCGACATGTTGACCGCCCCGACGGCCGTCGGGGCGGTCGCCCGCCCGGAAACCGCTTGACCTGGTGGGGTTGACATGCCCCACCCCGATCCGTAAGGTTCTTCGAGTTGTCACGGGGCCAGAACAGTTCTGTGACAACCGATCCCGCCGCGGACGCGGCAACCAAAACTCAGCACGATCTCCCACTCGGGGAAATTTCGGCATGCCGAAATTAATTTCGAGGACTCGATTATGAGTCGCCGGGAAGGTCCGCTAGAGTTTCGGTGTCGGAACGGCCCAACGGCCGGGAAGACGAATCCCGCTGACTGGGAATCAGGCCCGAAAGGATCTGATAGAGTCGGAACCGCCGAAAGGGAAAAGCGCGAAAGCGTGGGACCTGGAAGGCGAACCCGCTTCGACCGGGAATCGGACACCAAAGAGTCTGATAGAGTCGG